>VAYD01000168.1:13579-14005 GCA_005883905.1 Actinomycetota bacterium | reverse complement strand
GCCACTACCCGCTGACCGACGACGAGATCGCGGCGCGGGTCCCCACAGCGGCAGCGTGATGACGAACGGCGGCGGGATGAAGCCGCCCGATCTCAAGGGCGACGGCCGGATGCCGGAGCCGTGGACTCTCTTTCATGGCGTTCGCGAGTTCCCGGAAGGGACGCGGACCGCGCAGGACGCCGCGGCCGCGATCGGCTGCGGCGTGGGGCAGATCGTCAAGTCGCTGGTGTTCGTGCGCGACGACGAGCCCGTGCTGGTGCTGTGCAGCGGCGCGAACACGGTCGACGCGGGGCGTCTCGGGCTCGCGAAGGCGGACGCCGACCTGGTGCGCCGCGCGACTGGATTCGCGATCGGCGGCGTCCCGCCCTACGGCCATCCGGCGCGGCTCGAGACGCTCGTCGACGAGGACCTGCTGGGCCACGACGA
>VAYD01000168.1:0-13491 GCA_005883905.1 Actinomycetota bacterium | reverse complement strand
TCCAGCCAGCTGACGACGTCGTCCAGCGGGGCGCGCTCGGGCACGGGCTGCTCCTGGCGGCGAGGGCCGAGGTGCAGCAGGCCGATCAGGTGCACGTCGTCCGCGACGTTCAGCGCGGCGCGGCCCTCCGGCGTTCGCAGGACGGCCGGCGTGCGCCAGTAGCTCGCCAGGCCGCGCTCCTCGGCGGCGAGCAGCACGAGGAACGCCGCGCAGCCGGCGGCCAGCAGGTCCTCCTCGTCCTCGACCGGGTCCTGGCCGCGCTGTGTCACGCCGACGGCGACCAGCGTCGGCGCGCGGTCGAGCTTTACTGCGGCCTCGGGCCCTGCGGCCTCCTTGAGCCGCTCCAGTGCCTTGGCGCCGAGGACCGTGAAGCGCCATGGGTTCGTCAGGTGATGGTTCGGCGCCCACCGGGCGAGCTCGAGCAGCTCCTCGATCGTGTCGCGATCGAGCGCCTGCGCCCCGAAGACCTTGGTGGTGCGCCGCGCCCGGACGAGCTCACTCAGGCTCGTCATCGTCCTCGTACAGCGACTCGTGGGCGATCTCGCGGCCGCGCACGTCGAACAGCTTCACGTCGAGCGTGTCGCCGCGGTAGTCATCGGGCGCCAGGAGCGTGAAGCGCCCTTCGAGGAGCGTGCACTGGTCGACCGCGAGGTCGGCGAGCTCGGCGGTCGCGATCGCCCCGTCGCGGACCAGCGGCACGCCCCAGACGAGCGTCATCGCCGCGGCCGCGCCGTGCTCGCCGCGCCACGAGCCGATGACGTCGTCGCTCAGGTCGATCGCCCAGTCCGGGTTGGCCTCCGCGGTCTCGCCGGTGAAGTCTGCAGCGGCATCGAAGCCGGCCGGCTCGCCGTCCTCGTCGCGCGCGAACGACACGTGCCCGAACAGCTCGAAGCCTGCGCTCGTGCGCGCGGTGGCCGGCACGTACGTGCGGCCGCCGTACGTGCGGTCCGGGAACCACGTGACCTCGCCGGGGTCGCCGAGGTCCTCGCCCTCGCTGTCGATGCGCAGGCAGGCAGCCAGGAACTCGGCCTGCAGCTGCTCGGCCCAGCGCCCATAGGGCAGGCCCTCCTGCGGCGGCTCGGCGGCGAAGCGGATGACGAATCTCGGTTCAGGTGCCATGTAGGCGCCGCAGGCTATAGCTCCAGCAGCAGCGTGACGGGCCCGTCGTTGACGAGCTCGACGTCCATGTGCGCGCCGAACACGCCGCCGTGCGCGCCGAGGCGCTCGCGGAAGCGCTCGTAGAGCGGCTCGGCGACCTCCGGCGGCGCCGCTGCGACGTACGACGGGCGGTTGCCCTTGCGGGCGTCGCCGTAGAGCGTGAACTGGCTCACGACGAGCGCCTCGCGGTCGCCGAGCGGCTCGTTCATGCGCCCGTCGGCGTCCGGGAACACGCGCAGCGCGCGCACCTTCCCGGCGAGCCGGTCGCAGATCTCGGCCGTGTCGTCGTGCGTGACGCCCAAGAGGATCAGCAGGCACGGCCCGATCGCGCCGGTGACGGCGCCGTCGACGGTGACCGAGGAGCGCGATACGCGCTGGACCAACGCCCTCATGCGTCGCGCAGCTCGGCGGCGGCCTGCTCGGGCGAGACGATGTTCAGGTTGACGCCGGCGCCCATCTCGAGCCCGGCGAGGTGCGTCAGGCGCGGCACGATGTCGATGCGCCAGCCGAAGTGGTCCGCACCTGGTGGCGCCGTGCGGACCCAGAGGTTGAGCGGCGGCGGCGAGCCGAAGCGGCGCGCAAGGCGGTTGAGCGCGTCGTGCAGCAACGCCGCGCCCGTGGCGTCGTCCTCGAACCGGGGCTGCGGGCGCCGCGGCGCGAGCAGCAGCTGGAACGGGAGGCGCGAGGCGTACGGCGCCATCAGCACGGCCTCGTCGTCGACGGCGACGATCCGCTCGCGCCGGCGCACCTCTTCCTGCACGAGGTCGCCGAGCAGGTTGCCGCCCATCGTGCGGGTCGCGTAGGCGCCGAAGCGCTCGCGCTCGCGCGCGAGCTGCGCTGGCACGAACGGCAACGCGTAGACCTGGGCGTGCGTGTGCGGGAGCGAGGCGCCGCCCTCGCGGCGCTCGTTGACGATCACGTGGACGTAGGCCGCGCCGGCTGCGGTGTGGTGGCGGATGCGTTTGCGCCAGACGTCCACCGCGGCAGCGACCTGCGGGGACCCGACCTGCGAGAGCGAGACGAGTGGCTGCGGCGCATTGATGACCACCTCGTGGCTGCCGCGGGCGGCGGAGGCCGAGAACAGGTCCGGGTTCGCGTCGCGCTCCAGCGCGGCGGCGTCGGGCGTCAGCGCCGGGTAGAGGTTCGGCACGACGCGGACGGTCCAGCCGGGCGTGTCGGGCGCGCCGCCGCCGGCGCGGTACAACTCGGGCGGCGTACGGTCCTCGTGGCCCTCGAGGAACGGGTCGTGCTCTGGATCGATCGGGTCGGGAGGCGTGCAGGACAGGCCGCCGCCGGGGCGGCCGGCGCGGTCGCCGGCGACGATCGTCCGCCGACCGGTGAGCGGGTCGACGCGGACCTCAGGCAAGCGCCTTCTCCATCGTCATGTGCTCGATGCCGGCGTCGAGGAAGACGTCACCGCGCGCCGTGTACCCCGCGCGCTCGTAGAGGCCCATCGCCGAGGTCTGCGCATCGAGCACCATGCGGTCGCAGCCCATCGCGCGGGCGCGGCGCTCGGCCTCGGCGAGCAGCGCCGCGCCGATGCCGCGGCCCCGCGCTTCGCGTTCCACGACCAGGCGGCCGAACTTCGCCTGGCGGCCGTCCGGCAGCACGCGGCAGGTGCCGACGAGCCGGTCGCCCTCGAACGCGACGATCTGCACCGCGGTCTCGTCGTGCTCGTCGATCTCGAGCTCGAGCGGCACGCCCTGCTCCTGCACGAACACGTCGTGGCGCAGGGCCAGCAGGGCCTCGCGCTCGGATTCGTCGCGCGCCTCGCGGACCTCGATCAGGGTCTGACCCACAGCACCGCGGAGCGGTCGCGAGGTCACGGGCCGGAACCCAGGGCGTAGCGGCGGATGTCGCGGGCGAGCGCATCCGTGCTCGTGTAGTAGCCCTGGTGGATGTACTGGCGCTTGCCGTTCGCGTCGAGGAACACGGTGGTGGGGAAGATGGGGACGATGCCGAGCTTGCCCGAGATCGCGAGGTTGCGGTCGCTGAAGCTCGGATAGGGCAGAGCCTCGCTCTTGAGGAAGCTGCGAGCCGCGTTGTCGTGATCGTTGGCGTTGACGCCGAGGAACGCGACCTGCTTGCCGAACTTGGTCGCGACATGTTGGAAGATCGGGAACTCGGTCCGGCACGGTCCGCACCATGACGCCCACTTGTTGATGACGACCGGGTGGCCGTGCAGCTCGTCGACCTGCTGCTGGAACGCCTTCGTCGAGCCGCCGACGACCGTGTTGCCCTTGCGGTAGACGGCGGCGAGCTGCGGCGGCGCGCCCTGCAACGAACGCTGCATCGCGGCGAGCGTGAGCTTGTCCGGCGTCTTCTTCTGGCCGCCGGTCTGCGTCAGGCCGAGCACGACGATGCCCACGACGACGAGGGCTGCGAGAGGGAGGACGAGGCGCCGCATCTGGGATGCATGATCCCAGACCTGGACTGGTAGACTGAGCGGTGCAGGCGGGGTTCATTAAGGGAGTTCCTCGCCCGGCTCCTATGCACTGGAGCGCGAGCCGCGCGCCCAATCGGTCCTCCGCGGTTCCCTCATCCGAAGTCAGCAGGCCTTTCCATTGGCTGAAACCACGTCCGTGGCCGACCAGGCCGTTCTACCGTCGCCCGAGCAGATCGCTCGCGTCGAGCGCTTCACCCAGGAGCGCTTCGTCCACGAGGGCGAAGAGCTCGCCGATGCGCTTGCCCCCGGCGGCGCGCGCCGGCGCGCCTTCGATTCGGCGCTGCAGGAGATCGACGAGGACGCGACGGTCCCGTCGACCGAGTGGCGCCGGCGCTTCTCGCTGCTGCTCGGGCTCGAACGCCTGCTCAGCGAGGAGGAGCCGCATCTGGCGGACGGGACGCTGCTGAACCCGCACCAGGTCGACGCGCTCTCGGGCACGCTCACCGCACTGCTCGCCGAGGCGCAGCGCAACGGCGACACCGCGCCGGTTCCCGCCGCGGCGCCCGTGCTGGCGGTCGACGACGCAGACGAGGACGACGAGGGCGAGGAAGAGGACGAGGACGTCGATCGCGACGAGGAGCCGCTGGACGACGTCGACGAGGACGTCATCGACGAGGCGCCGGATGACCCCAACGCGCACAAGCGCTTCTGGTTCGAACATGCGACCGGCGCCGGCAAGACCGTCGCCGCGATGGGCTTCGTCGAGGCATCGCGCACCGGCGGCGTCCTGATCCTCACGCACCGCCGCAACCTGGTCGACCAGTTCCTCGGCGAGCTGCGCACCCGCGGCTACGCCGACCGCGAGTCGCCGGCGCTGGTGGACGACGGCGACGCCGATCATCGCTCGCGCCCGGTCGGCGCCGTCACCGTCGAGACCTATCAGTGGTTCGTCCGCAACGCCGGGCGGATCTCGAGCGCGTACACGATCGTCATCTGCGACGAGGCGCACACGGCGCTCGGAGAGAAGACCTCCGCGGCGATCCGCGCGTGGACCGGCCCGATCTTCATCGGCATGACGGCCACGGGCGCGCTGATCGCCCGCCACGTCACCGACCTGTTCCCGACGCAGACGTCGCGCTTCGACCTGGCGCAGGCGGCGCGGCGCGGCGTGATCGCGCCGTTGCGCTGCATCCGGATCCCGCCGGGGCCGGGCGTGCGGACCATCGCGAAGGTGCCACTGCGCCGCGGCGACGTGGACGTCGAGTTCGACCAGGAGCTGCTGGCCGAGCTCTTGGACCAGCTGCCGTTCAACATGGCGATCGCCGACCTCTACAAGACGCGCTTCAACGGCGTGCCCGGGGTCGTGTACGCCGCCGGCGTGCGCCACGCGATGAACGTCGCCGAGGCGTTCCGCGAGGCCGGGATGAACGCGATGGGCGTCTCCGGCGAGACGCCAAAGCGCGAGCTGGCCGAGATCCTCGCCCAGTACGAGCGCGGCGAGATCGACGTGCTCGTCAACGCGCAGCTGCTCGCCGAGGGCTGGAACTCGCCGCGCGCGACGATCTGCATGCACCTGGCGCCGACGGCCTCGAAGCGCATCTACCAGCAGCGCGTCGGCCGCGTTACGCGCCGCCACCCGGGCAAGGAGTCCGGCATCGTCGTGGACTTCGTCCACCCGGCGACCAAGCACGACGACCCGGTCGTGACGCTGCACTCGCTGCTGGACCGCGACGTCTACCGCGGCGGCGCGATCGTCGTCGGGCCGGTGCGCCGCGGCCGCGGGCGTCGCGTGCGCGTGGAGCGCCGCGTGATCCCCGTGACCGCGGACGAAGATCGGCGCCACGAGGTCTTCGAGCGCGAGCTCTGGCGCATCGCGGTCGAGCACCTGGACTGGGGCGAGCAGCACATGTGGGCGGCGCTGGCCGGCGCGCGGGTCGCGCCGAGCGGCTGGCGCAGGGCCCGCGCGATGCTCCATTTCGACAAGACCGGCGAGCTCAAGCGCCGCTTCCTCGTCACCGCGGTCGAGCGCAACAAGAACTCGCAGCTGCGGATCCGTGCGCTGCAGGAGATCGCGGCGCTGCGCGACGACGAGGCGTTCCGCACGGCGGTCGACGTCGTCGGCACGTGGTCGCGCGACGAGCGCCGCGAGGGCGCAAAGGTGCTGCTGCAGGCGCTGGCCGAGCGGCGTATCGGGCGCCGCGACGAGGCGTCGCAGTGGATCTGGGACATCGCCGACATGACGCGCGAGGTGCATGAGGAGTACGCCGTGCAGCGCTGGCCGGAGACGAAGCGGCTCCTCGGCCTGCTCGTGAACTCGTCCGGTGGCGCGCACGCGCGCAACGCCCGGCGTCTGGTGCACGCCGCGCGCAAGCAGGATCGGCGGCTCTCGGCCGCGATCCTGGCCGCCGCGGTCGCGCACACGCCCGAGGCCATGGAGGTCGTCCGCGGGGCGCGGACGCGCATGGCACGCAAGCCGAGCGCTTTGTCGCGCGAGCTGCTGCGCAACTTCCCGAAGGGCCGCAAGGGCCGCAACCGCCGCCGGCGCCGCAAGGGCGACCCGCAGACGGCCGCGGTCGCGAGGGAGGAGGAGGTCCTGACGACGCTCGAGACCCCCGACGAGACCGAGGGCGAGCCGGGGATCGACAAGCCCGGTGTGCCCGATGAGGACGTCGCCGAGGACGGCGACTACGCCGCCGACGAGGACCGAACGGACGCCGATCTCGAGGAGCCCGAGGCCGAGAAGCCGAAGCCCCGTCGCTCGCGCCGCAAGCCCGTCAACAAGGACGAGGGTGAGGGGGAGCAGTCCTCGATCCTCGCCGCGGCGGAAGCCGTCGAGGCGGCAGCGGCGCAGGAGAAGCCCAAGCCCCGCCGTCGCTCGCCGCGCAAGAAGCCCGACTCGAAGCCCGAAGCGGCCTAGATGGTTGATTCCACGGCCCCGCACACACGCGGCCGTGGAATCAACCATCTAGCGGTCGAGGTGCACCTCGCCGGCGTCCAGCGTCGTGCGGCCGCCGTCCTGAAGCTCGACCACGAGGCGGCCTTCCCCGTCGATGCCCGCGGCGCGGCCGTGGCCGGCGGACCACGTGATCTCGCGGCCGAAGAGGGCATCGCGAGCACGCCAGGCGTCGAGCAGCTCGTCGGCCGCAAGCGCGAGCACCCGCTCGAGCGATGCGAGCAGCGATGCCAGGAACGGCTCGACCTCTGCGGGTTCGCGGCCGAGTGTCGCGGCCGTCGCGTGGAGCTCGGGCGGAAGATCGTCGATCCGGATCGCGACGTTGACGCCGATGCCGAGCACCGCCCAAGCGTCCTGCGGACGCCCCTCGGCGAGGATGCCCGCGACCTTGCGCCCGCCGACCAGGACGTCGTTGGGCCACTTGATCTGCGCGTCCTTGCCGACGGCCCCGGCCACGCCCACCGCTGCGGCGAGCGGCAGCAGCGGATGCACCTCGCGCAGGACGAGCGACATCAGCAGGGCGTGCCCCGGCGGCGCTGACCAGACGCGCCCCTGGCGTCCGCGGCCGGCCGTCTGTGCGCCCGCCGTGACGAGCGTCCCGTGCGGCGCGCCCGCCGCGGCGAGCTCGCGCGCGCGGTCGTTCGTCGAGCCTGTCTCGCGCAGATGCAACCGCGGCCGCCCGAGGGTCACGGCTCGATCTGGACCTCGTCGTTGGGACCGAGGTCGAGGAACTCCTGCGCCGACCCGCGGTTGATCGCCAGCGCGAGCGTGCGGTACGCGTCCTCGTAGAGCATCAGCTCGCCCGGCCCGACGTCCTCGAACGTCCGCGCGTACGTCGCCGGGGTGCCGTTGACGCGCACGCGCGCCCCGAGCCGCAGCCCGGCCGCCATGCCGTCGTCGTGCGTGACGTCGAGCGCGACGTTGCCGAACGTGTCCGTGCTCACGACGTGGGCGTACACCCGCTCAGCCTCGACGTACGGCGTGGGCAGCTGCAGCTTCACCAGATCGTCGGGGTCGATCGGCTCGCCCGCCGCGCCGAGCGCCGCGCCCGCCGCCAGGTGGGCCGCGACGGGCGCGAACAGGTCGCGGCCATGGAAGGTGGCGGACACCGGCTCGAGCCGGTGGGGCGAGTGCGCGACGTCGACGGCCTCGACCACGCCGCCGAAGCGCTCCGCCGCCGGCCACAGGACGCCGTTGTCGGGCCCGACCAGCATGCGGTCGTCCTCGGCCAGCCGAAGCGCCACCGCGCGCCGCGTGCCGCCGACGCCGGGGTCGACGACGACGAGGTGCACGCCCGGCGGGCAGAACGGCAGCGCCCGCCGCAGGATCACCGCCGCGCGGCGGACGTCATGGCGGGGCACGTCGTGCGTGATCGGGCGCGATCCGCGCGATGACGCCGTGGCAGACGCCGACGAAGTCGTCGCTGCGCCCGTAGTCGCTCAGGAACGTGACGAACACGGCGGCGAGGGTACACCGGCCTCATGGACGCAGACCGCGACGCCCCGACTGGCCTCCCCGACGACGAGCCCGAAGCCCCGCCGATGGGCGTGCCCGCCGAGGGGGACGACCCTGAGGTCGGCGACCTGCCGGGCATCCCGGACGAGGGCGAGCCGCCGACGTCCGGCTAAGCCGACGCTTGGAGGATCGCGCCGATCAGCCCGTCGGGGGTGTGCTCGGAGGCCTCGATGAGAACCTCGCCGCCGAGCTCGCGGATCGTGGCGCTCGTCGCCGGGCCGATCGAGGCGATGCTGGAGCCGCCGAGCGTCCCTGCGGCCGCATGGAACGCCCTGACCGCGCTGGAGGAGGCGAAGACGAGCAGGTCGGCCTCCAGCGCCGCTGTGCGGTCGCCGTCGCTCAGCGGCTCGGCGATCGTCCGGTACAGCGCGAGCACCTCGACGTCGGCCCCGCGCTCGCGCAGCGCGTCGGGCAGCACCGCGCGGCCCTCCTCGGCGCGCGCGATCAGCACGCGCCGCACCGCGACGCCGGCCAGCGCCTCGACCAGCCCCTCGGCATTCGAGCGCGCCGGGACGATGTCGGGGTCGATCCCGCCGGCCCGCAGCGCCGCTGCGGTGCCGGGGCCGATCGCAGCGATGCGCGGGCCGGCCAGGTCGCGCGCGTCGCGCACGAGGTCGAACAGGCGCGCCACGCCGGTCGGGCTCGTCAGGCAGAGCAGGTCGAAGCCGCCGAGGTCCGGGAGGTCGGCATCGACCTGCTCGGTGCGTATCGCGGGGGCGAGGACCACGCGCGCGCCGAGCGCCTGCAGCCGCGCGGCCAAGCCGCTCGCCTGCTCGCGCGCGCGTGTCACGGCGATCGTGCGCCCGGCGAGCGGCCCGCCGAGCTTGGCGTGCAGCGCCGCCACCGGCCCGACGATCGTGATCGACGGCGCGCGGACCTCTGCGTCGGCCGCGCGCGTGGCGATCTGCGCCAGCGTTCCGACGATCGTGCGCTGGTCGGGGAGCGTCCCGCGCTCGACGACCGCGGCGGGCTCGTCCGGATTGCGCCCGCCGGCGATCAGCCGCTCGGAGATCTGCGGCAGCGTGCGCACGCCCATGTAGAAGACGAGCGTTCCGGGGAACGCCGCGAGCGCGTCCATGTCGACGTCGCTCTCCGCGGAGAACCCGGTGACGAAGGCGACCGCCCCCGCGAGCCCGCGGTGCGTGACCGGGCTTCCCGCGTAGGCGGGCGCCGCCACGCCGGCCGTGATGCCCGGCACGACCTCGAACGCGATCCCGTGCTCCGCGCACAGCAGCGCCTCTTCGCCGCCGCGGCCGAAGACGAACGGGTCGCCGCCCTTGAGCCGCACGACGACCTTGCCCTCCCGGGCGTGGCGGACGAGCAGCGCGTTGGTCTCGTCCTGCGGGACCTGTTCGCCGCCGCCGCGCTTGCCGACGTCGACCACCTCGGCCCCGGCGCGCACGAGGTCGAGCGCCTCGGCCGGGATCAGCTGGTCGTGGAGCACGACATCCGCCTGCGCCAGCGCCTCGGCAGCGCGCCGCGTGAGCAGGCCAGGGTCGCCCGGGCCGGCGCCGACGAGGATCACGCGTCCGGTCACGAGAGGAGCTCCCGCGCGCCCGCGCTCAGCAGGCGCTCGGCGACGGCCGTCCCGAGCGCCTCTGGGTCATCGCCCTCGAGCTCGTCGCGCAGCCACGCCGAGCCGTCCGGCGCGCCGACCCACGCCACGAGCCGCAGGGATGGGTGGGACGTTCTCTGACAGTGAGCGCCCACGGCTGAGTGGCAGTCGGCCTCGAGCACGCGGACCACGGCGCGCTCCGCCGCGAGGCACGCGGTCGTCTCCGGATCCGAGATCGACAGCTCCTGCGCGCCCTCGCGTGCCTGCAGCGCAAGCGTGCCCTGGCCGGCCGCCGGCACGAGGTCGAGCGGCCGCGCGCCATCCGTGCGGCCGAGTCGCCGCAGCCCCGCCAGCGCCAGCACGGCCGCGTCGACCTCGCCCTCTGCCAGCTTGCGCAGCCGGGTGTCGACGTTGCCGCGCAGCTCGACGACCTCGATGTCGTCATAGGTCGCGAGCAGCTGCGCGCGCCGCCGCAGCGACGACGTTCCGACGCGTGCGCCTGGGCGCAGCTCGCCGAGCACCGCGTCGCGCGGATCCTCGCGCGGCGGCGAGCCGAGCAATACCGTGCCCGGCGCGAGCTGAGCCGGCACGTCCTTGGCGCTGTGGACGGCAAGGTCGGCTTCGCCGTCGAGCAGCGCGCGCTCGACCGCGTCGACCCAGCGCGCCTTGTCGCTCGGACCTCCGCCGCGGTCGCCCGATGTCGTGACGGTCACGAGCTCGTGCTCGCCCGGCAGCTGCTCGGCGACCCACGAAGCCTGCGCCAGCGCGAGGGCGCTGCCGCGCGTGGCGATTCTCACGTGTCTCGCGCGCGCCGCTCGTCGAGCTCGACGACGTCGGCCGGCCGTTCAGCGGCCGGCGCGATCCCCTCGTCGAGGCCGAACAGCTCGCGGAGCAGCTGCAGCCGCCCGTGGCCGGAGGCGGCCTTCAGCCGCAGCGTCGGCTCGTGCAGCAGCCGCTGCGCCACGGCGTGCGCGAGCGCCTCGACGCGTTCGCGGTCCTTGTCGCTGAGCGACTCCCAGCGGTTGGCGTTCTCGGCCAGCACGCCGTCGACGATCTCGTCTCCGTGGCGCCGCAGCGCCGCGATGGTCGGCACCACGTCGAGCTGCCCGAGCCACTTGGCGAAGCGCTGGATCTCGTCCTCGACGACCTGCTCGGCGCGAAGCGCCTCCTCGGAGCGCACCTCGAGGTTGCGCGCGACGACGCCCTGGAGGTCGTCCATGTCGTAGACCGACACGGCCGGCAGCTCGCCGCATTCCGGGTCGATGTCGCGCGGGACGGCGAGGTCGATCAGCATGAGCGGCTTGCCGGCGCGGACGCGGATGACCTCGGCCAGCGCGTCGGCGGTCACGATCGGGTGCGGCGACGCCGTCGAGGCCACGACGATGTCCGCCGTCTCGAGCTGGCGCGGCAGGTGGTCGAGCGACAGCACCGTCCCGCCGAAGCGCTCGGCCAGCGAGCGCGCGCGGTCCGCGTGGCGGTTGGCGACGAACACCGTCGACACGCCCTCGGTGGCGAGCGCCTGCGCGGTGAGCTCGCTGGTCTCGCCGGCGCCGATGATCACGACCTCGCGATCGGCGAGGTGCCCGACGACGTCCTTGGCAAGGTCGACCGCGACGGTCGAGACGCTGATCCGGCCCTCGCCGATCTTCGTCTCCGAGCGCACGCGGCGGCCGGTCTGCAGCGCGGCGGTGAAGAGCCGGTTCGTCAGCGGCCCGGTCGTGTCGGCGGCGAGCGCCGCCTCATACGCGCGCCGGACCTGGCCCTGGACCTCGGCCTCGCCGACGATCATCGACTCCAGGCCGCTCGCGACGCGGTAGAGCTGGCGCGCGGCGTCGCAGTTGCGCGGGAAGTACATGACCTCCGCCAGCTCGGTCGGGCGGATCCCGGCGCGCCGCGCGAGCGCCGTCAGCACGGCCGACTCGGCCTGCACCGGGTCGCCGGCGACGACGTAGAGCTCGGTGCGGTTGCAGGTCGAGATGACCACGGCCTCCTGCGCGTCCTCGCGCACGAGCTCCTCGAGGAAGCGCCGCGCCTCGTTGTCGGAGAACGCCAGGCGCTCGCGCACGGCCACGGGCGCGGTCTTGTGCGAGACGCCGAGCGCGAGGAGCTCCACTAGGCAGCGCTCCGCGTTCGCTCTTCGTCGCGCTTCTCGGCGATCTCGTTGAGCTCCGTCAGCTCGCGCTCGAACCGGCTCAGCTTGGTGGCCATGATCACCACGTAGATGAGCAGCAGCACGAGGAAGACGAGGTAGGCCGCGACGACGTAGCCGGCGTTGTCGGGCAGCGTGACATCGGCGCCGACGATCACGTCGACTCCAGGGTCGGCGAGGCCGAGCGGCGCGGCAGGGCGCCCTCGTCGCCGGCGAGCCGGCGGCGCAGGCGCTTGATCTGTGCGCTCGTGTTCTTCGACGTCATCTCGTACTTCCAGAGGGTGGCGTACAGCAGCGCCATCCCCAAGAGGCAGACGTAGAAGGCGACCTTCATCCTCGGCTCCAGGCCGCCGTTGGCCGTCGCGAAGACGCGTGGGTGTGTGTAGCTCTGGGCCATCCGGACGGCGAGGAAGTTCAGCGGCACGAACGCGCCCGCCGTGATCGCGAAGACGCTCGCGTAGCGACCCTGCTTGTCGCGGTCCTCGATCGAGAAGCGCAGCGGCTGGTAGGTCGCGTACAGCAGGAAGACGATCAGGAACGACACCAGCGTCGGCTCGTCCCAGACCCACCAGTGGCCCCACGAGGCGCGCGCCCAGATCGAGCCCGTGATCAGCACGGCCGCGCCGAAGATCAGCGACATATGGATCGCGACATAGCTGCGGAGGTCCCACCGCGACTCGCCTGTGCGCAGGTGCTGGATCGCGCAGACCGCGGCGAAGACGAACCCGCACAGCGCCACGATCGCCAGCGGCACGTGCACGTACAGGATCTTCTGCATGAAGCCCTGGTCGGCGTCCTCGGGCGCGTAGAACGCGGCCAGCGCGAAGCCGCCGGTGAGCGTGATGAGCGTGGCGATGGAGAGGGCGCGAAGGCGCGTGCCGTACATCGGCGGGGTCAGTCCTCCAGGAGGAAGTCGAACACTGCGTAGGCGACCAGCCCGAACACGAGATCGTACAGCGCAAGCACCCACGGCCAGCGCGCCGCGGCGACCGGTCCGCCGAAGACCGGCGCGCTGATCTTGACGGCGCCGATCAGCAGCGGGATGAGCAGGGGGAGCGCCAGCAGCGGCACGAGGAGGTCACGCGCGCGCGACTGCACGGCGAGCGCGCCCACGAGCGTCCCGACGAACGCGATGCCCAGGTCCGCGAGCGCGAGTGCGAGCAGCAGGCGCCAGAACTCCTGCGGCGACGGGCCGAGCAGCATGATCAGGAACGCGGGCACGGCCACGATCTCGAGCGCGATCAGGAACAGGAACAGCGACGTCGCCTTGGCGACCAGCAGCGCGGTGCGGTCCACGGGGGCGAGCAGGAAGCCCTCGAAGCCGCCCTCCTCGCGGTCGGCGACGAACTGGCGCGCGATGCCGAGCACAGCGGCGAGCAGCAGCGTCACCCACAGCACGCCGGCGGCGAGGTTCCCCGAGACGCTGCGCTGCTGCAGCGCGAAGTGGAACACGACGAACGCGCTGATCGAGAACAGCGCCATGCCCGGGACGACCTGCGGCGTTCGCGTATCGATGCGCAAGTCGCGGCGCAGCACGCCGTTCACCACGTTCCTCATCGATAGAGCTCCCGCACCTCGGCCTCGGTGGCGGCGCCGCTGAGCTCGGCGCGGCCGGCGCGCAGCCCGAGCACGACGTCGGCCTGCTCCAGCCCGCGCGCCGGGTCGTGGCTCGTCACCACGCGCGTGCGCCCGCTCGACCGCCCGACGAGCGGCTCGAGCGCGTCGGCCGCCGCGGGGTCGAGGTTCGCCGTCGGCTCGTCGAGCAGCAGCACCTC
>VAYD01000460.1 GCA_005883905.1 Actinomycetota bacterium | reverse complement strand
ACCTGCGTCGAGATGAAGTTCGAGAATCACAAGCTCGTGGATGGATGGCCGAAGATTGTTCCCGTGCCCTGGGGCGCCGGCATATGAGCGGATTCGACATGGCCGACGCGCGCGAGCGCGCGCGGATCAGCCTTGCCCTCGAGCAGGACGACCGGCGCGAGGACCACCTGCCCCGGTCGGTCGGCCATGCCGCGACACTCATGCTCGACGCCGCTGTCAAGGGCTGGATCACCGGGCTCGAGGACGAGGCGCGCCCGGTCGTCCGCCGCGCGCGCGAATGGCTCGAGGACTCGGTCGCGCGCGGCGAGGACTTCGGCGATCCCCCGGAGTACTTCGCGCTCATCCGCGCGCACGCGCTCGCGATCGCCTGCTGGATGGACGGCGCGCCCGCGGACCGGTGGTTCCGCGAGACCTTCCGGCGGCGCGCGAAGCGGTTCGGGGCCCACCACGACGAGCTGGCCGACTACGTCCGCGACTGATAGGCGGCCGGCGACCGGCGAGCACGCAGCGGGCGCCGCCGCCTACCGAGAGCGTGTCGGGCCGCCGCCCGCGGACGCGAACGACGTCCACACGCCGCTGGAGCTCGCCGCCTGGCTGTGCGCGCGGCGCACGGTGCCCCGCGACGAATGGGTGGCCTGCGTCGAGCGGGTGATCCGCGATCCGCTCGCCGACTGGTTGCGCCACGGGCAGGGGATCGACGCGGCCGCCTGGCTCAAGGTTGCGCTCGCCGACAGCCCGCCGGCCGAGGCGTTGCGCCGCGCGCGCGAGCTGCTCGAGAGGGGCGACTGTCCGAACGCGCTCGCCGGCGTGCTGCTCGAGAGCCTCGGCGACCCGATCGATGTCGATCTCTTCGCGGGGTTCCTCGCCGCGGTCGGCGCGGCCGTGTCAGACGACGCTGGTCCTTCGTTCCTCGTGGCGAGCTTCGAGGACCGGTTCCCGCTCGTGGTGCCGATCGCGCCCGCGGACGTCACCAGCGGCCTCGACGACGCGGTGCGCGCCGCGATCGAGGCAGAGCCTGCGCCGCTGCCCGAGCTGCTCGATGCGATCGCTGCTGCCGCTCGCGGCCGGATCGTCAACACCGCCGGCGAGCCGCTGCTGCTCCGCGACATCACGGCTCACGATCCCGAGGACGTCGGCGGGGACCTCGCCGAGGACGATTGGCGCGACCGCATCGCCGGGCTCGTCATGGTCGGGCGGCTCCGGCTCGCCGAGCTCGCGCCGCTCGCACTGGAGGTCGAGATCCCGCCCTGCTCGGTCGGGTTGCGCGAGGACGACCGCCGCGTCCTGCTCGCGCTGCGCGAGATGGCCGCCGCCCGCGCGGCCGGCCGCCCGTTCGAGCGGCCCGTCCACCCGGACCCCGCCCTCGCCGCAGCCCGCGCCGCGGTCCTGCAGGACCTCGAGGCGGTGCTCGACGACGCAGGGCTTCCCGGGCCCGACAGCCCGGCCTACGTGCTGCGGGCGATCATGGATCCCGATGCGGTTCGCGGCTGCGCCCGCGTGCCGCCCGAGTGGCGTCGCTGGTTGTAAGCGACGCCAGGAACCCCCGCACGGCGCCGATCACGGGCTCGCGCCCCGCGACCGTCTGGACCCGGTCCGCCTCAGGGTTGGCGTGGTCGATCATGAAGATCCGGGCGCGCAGGCCGTCGCCAGGCCGGCCGGTCGCCGACGGCTCGACCCAGACCCGGATCAGCACGAGCCCCGCGGTCTGGGGATCGGACGCCGTCACCCGCGTATCGTCGCGACCAGCCCGTGACAGGGGCGTGACCGCTCACGTCACGCACGCGTGAATGATCTCGCTGACCTGCGCCGACGGCCGCGTGCCGAGGTGCTCGCGCAGCAGGTCGCGCAGCAGCTCGTACTGCCTTGAAGCCTCGACGATGTTGCCCTCAGCGAGGTGTGCCTGGATCACCGCCACGTGTGCGGACTCGCGCAGCGGCTCGACCGCGACCGCCGTCAGTCCGAGCTCGAGCGCCTCGGCGAAGCGTGCGACCTCGGTGAGCCGCCGGCACCCGGCCTCGAGCATGTGCAGCATCCGCTGACGTAGGCGCTCGCGCTCGACGAGCAGCCAGTCCTCGTACCAGCCCGGCAGCAGCTCGCCGGCCTGGCACAGCGCCAGCACGGCGCTCGGCTCCGGCGGGACCGCGTCGTCGGCCAGGCGCTGCCTGACGTCCACCGACTCGGCGATGTCGGTCCGCACCCACGGTGCGAGCGCGACGTGCGTCGGCGTCGTCTCGACGACGTCGGCCTTGTCGTGCAGCCGGAACAGTGTCGAGCGCAGGCTCGAGCTCGCCTGCGCCTCGCCGGCGTCGGCCCAGAGGCTGCCGGCGACGAACACGCGCAGCTGCGCCCGCGTCTTCAGCGCCAGGAACGAGATCAGCCGCTGCGCGCTCGGCGGGAGCTCGACCGGGCTGCCGTCGATCTGCAGGTCGAACCCGCCGAGGAGCGCGAGATGAGCAACTGGGAGTGCTGGACCCGCCATCCTCCTAGTGCCCCACGCGCTGTCTGCGTTCGCCCACTGCTCAGCCCCAACGTCCGTGCCCCCTGCGCGTCACGCCGACGCTACGCCGATCCGCCGGCGCACGCGGGGCGCGCGCCCGCTTCATGGCGCTTCGGGCAGGAACCCGTGCAAACCGCTCAGCCGTGTTCGAAGGCGAAGAACGCGGGCTTCTTGACGCCCTTGCGCGTGAGCAGCCCGCGCTCGACCTGCAGGTGATCGGGCCGCACCGGGTCGTCGTAGAGCGCGGTCCACGCCAGCGTGTAGATGCGCTTCCAGCTGCGCGCCCCGCGCAGCGCCAGCGCCAGCCAGCTGGCTGCCGTCTCGCGCGAGACGAAGTAGTCGAACTCGAAGTTGCGATGGTCGGTCGGGTACATCA
>VAYD01000459.1 GCA_005883905.1 Actinomycetota bacterium | reverse complement strand
GCGCGCGCTCGGGCCAGACGACCGAAAGCGTCGCCGGCTCGCCGTCGCGGTCGATCAGGCGCGGGTCGGCGCGCCGGGCCTCGCGCACCGGCTTCGCGCGGCGCAGCCAGGCGGCCAGCCAGCCAGCGGGCTCGCCCTCGAACGTCGTCAGCGGGGCCTGCGCATCCGCGGCGGGCGCCGGCTCGTCGAGCAGCGCCACCCAGGCGCGGCTCATCGCGGCGGCTCCCAGTCGGGCCGGAGCGCGCGCGTGACCGCGCGCAGGTCTTGGCGCAGCTCCTCGTTCGTCGGCCGGCCCCAGAACCAGTAGCCGTCGTAGCGGCTGTGGATCCGTAGATCGGGATCGACGACCAGGACCGTCGGCAGGTACGGGTTGTTGAGCGTGTCGGTGGTCTCGCGCAGGACCAGCCGATCGAGCCACACGCGCTCGCTGTCGGACAGGAACGTCCAGCGCGCTCCGATCCCCGCGCGGAACGCGGCCGCGATCTCGGGCGCATCGACGCTGATCGACACGATCCCCGAGTAGGCGACCTCGGCCTCGTCCTGCAGCGCGATCAGGCGCCGGAAGAACGCCTGCTCCTTGGGGCACCACCAGCCGCGGAAGAACTGGATCACGGTGGGGTCGCCGCCGACCAGCTCCGACAGCCGGCGCACGCGCCCGGCGTGGTCCGGCAGCTCGAGGTCCGGCAGGACCTCAGCGATGCTCAGGGTTCGCGAAGTCAAAGCGGCAGCCCGCGTCCCACTCCGAGCGCTGGTTGCCGTGCGCCGGGATGCCGCCGGCGTCCTTGAGCATCCGCGCGACATGGAGCAGGTTCCAGGTCAGGAACGTCGTGTTGCGGTTCGTGAAGTCGTTGTCGGGGCCGCCCGAGCCGGAATCGAGGTACGACGGTCCGGGCCCCGCCTCGCCGAGCCAGCCGCTGTCGGCCTGCGGCGGGATCGTGTAGCCGAGGTGCTGCAGCGAGTACAGGATGTTCATCGCGCAGTGCTTCGCGCCGTCTTCGTTGCCGGTGATGATGCAGCCGGCGACGCGCCCGTAGTACGCGTACTGGCCGCGCTCGTTGAGCAGGTGCGAGTTGCCGTAGAGCCGCTCGATCACCTTCGTGCAGATCGAGGACTTCTCGCCGAGCCAGATCGGCGACGTGAGCACGAGGATGTCGGCGGCCATCACCTGCTCGTGGATCTGCGGCCACTCGTCGACCGGCCAGCCGTGCTCGGTCATGTCTGGCCACACGCCGGTGGCGATGTCGCGGTCGACGGCGCGGATGGTGTCGACCTGCACGCCGTGCGCGCGCAAGATGTCGATCGAGCGGTCGGCGAGCCCCTGCGTGTGCGACGGCTCGGGCGATCGCTTCAGCGTGCAATTGATGAACAGCGCGCGCAGGTCGGAGAAGTCCCACTGGTCGGCGGCCATGGCCGCGTAGTCCCGCGGCGCGCGCGCGCGTTACTCAGGACTCGCCGCGCAGCTCGCGGAACGCGCTCAGCAGCGCCTCGCGCGTGGCGGGATCCGCAGGCGGCGGGGGCGTCGCCTGCAGCGTCGTGACCAGGCGGCGGGTGTCCTCGAGGTAGCCGTCGCAGCCGTCGCACTGGGCCAAGTGGGCTTCGAAGCGCCGGCGCTCGCTCTCCGGGAGCGCGCCGTCGAGGTAGTCCGTGACGAGCTCGACGAACTCGCGGCAGACAAGCGGGTCGTGGCGGTGCCGGCGGGGCCACAGGCGCATCAGGCGCTCACCTCCACGATCGGCCGCAGCGCGGTGCGCACCTTCGCGCGGGCCCGGTGCAGGATCACCCGCTGGTTCCCATCGCTGATCTCGAGTATGTCGCAGACCTCCTCGGGGCTGAGGCCGGCGATGTCGCGCAGCGTGATGACCGCGCGCATGTGGTCGGGCAGCTCGTCGACGGCGTCCAGGATGTGCGCGCGCAGCTCCATCGTCAGCAGGTTCGACTCGGGGTCGCAGTCGAGCCGCGGCGGCGCGCTGCGCCAGGTCCCGTCGCTGCCGAAGGCGGCGGGGTCGACCGTCGGTCCCTCGGGTTCGCCGAGCGACGAGAACGGCAGGTTGCGCGCCTCGCGGACGGCGCGTGTGCGCGCTCGGTTGGCGAGGATCGTGAAGATCCACGTGCGCAGGGAGGAGCGGCCCTCGAAGCGGTCGAGTCCACGGATCACGGCGAGCCACGTCTCCTGGACGACGTCGTCGGCGAGCGCCTGCGTCGGCACGAACGTGCGGGCGACGCGATGCAGCGCGGCGTCGTGCTGCGAGACGAGCGCCTCGAAGGCAGCCTCGTCGCCGGCCCGAAGGCGCACCAGGATGGCGCATCGAGATCCTCCTTGAGGTGTGTGCCGGCGTGCGGGAGTCCCGGCAGACCAGTCGTTGTTACGACGTAACGGCCGCGGCTTCCGCGGGGTCCAAGGGGCATGGCGGCGCGATGGCTTCTGCTTCCCACAGTCGCGGTGACGTTCGTCTTCGGCGTCTGGGTCGCGGGCGGGGTCGTCACGAACTCGTTCCGCGCGTCGATGGCGCTCGTGGCGTTGTGGTATGCGGCGGCGGGGATCGGCGTGCTCGTGGTCGGGCTGCGCCGGCGCAGGTTGCGCGCGCCGCTGTGGACCGGCTACGCGTTGACCGCCGCGCTCGTCGGCGGGTTCCTCGCGTGGTCGACGCTGCGCGACCGCGTGGTGCACGAGCGCGTCCTGGTCGGCGTGCCCGTCACGCAGGTCGCGCGAGCGCCCGGTCGCCCCGCCCCGGCGGTGGTCACGCTGGCTCGCGGCCGGTTCGTCTCCGGCGAGCACGAGACGCGCGGCCTTGCGTCCGTCGTGCAGCGCCGCAACGGCGCGCGCTACCTGACGCTGACCGGCTTCGGCACCTCCCCCGGTCCCGACCTGCGAGTTCGCNNGACCAGCAGTACTCCGTCCCGAGCGGGACGCGCGTCACGAGCGTCGAGATCTGGTGCCGCGCGTTCAGCGCACGGTTCGGGTCGGCGGAGCTGCGGGGCGCCTAGCGCCTACCCCAAGCAGAAGGGGCAGCCGAGGCTGCCCCTTCGCGTTGCGTCGTCGCCGGCCGGCTACTTCTTCCCGACCAGGAACGACCCGTTGTCCGAGCTGCCCAGGTACATGCTGTCGCCCGCGAAGCTCGCGCTGCGGGCGTAGGTGCCTGGCTTCTGGCTCATGTACAGCTGAACGCTCGAGAGCCCAGCCGAATTGCTCGCGGCGCTTGCGCTCTGCGCACCGACGCCATACGAAACGAGTCGCCCGACGACCGGTTGCCCGTGATCGTCGGTCAGGGTGGCCGCCAGCGTCACTGCCTTGCTGGGGTTGCTCTGGCTGGCGCCCGTGTAGACGAGCGTCGTGGCGCGCTTCGAGATCGCG
>VAYD01000167.1 GCA_005883905.1 Actinomycetota bacterium | reverse complement strand
CCCTCACGACGAGCACCGAACCAGATGCGCTACTCGACGATCTGCTCCAGACCGTGCGAGCGGCGCTGCCGCGTGCCGGCATCCCGCCCAACGTTGCCAAGCCCCTGGAGGTCGCCGCGAGCCCCCCGCTGCCGGCGGCGTGGAGCGCGCAGGAGCTGCTCGTGCACAAGGACTTCTCGTCGTATACCGAGGCGGAGCGCGCGGCCGCGCGCACCGTTCTCGAACGCCTCGCCCGGCGCGGCGCGAGGCGGCTGTCGCGGCGCACGCGGCCGACAAGGCGCCGCCGCGACGTGCACGACCTGCGCGCGTCGATCCGCGCGTCCCTGCGCCACGGTGGCGAGCTGATCGAGCGGCGCTGGCGAGCGCCGGCGCCGCGCCTGCGGTCCCTCGTGCTCGTGGTCGACGTGTCCGGATCGATGGCGCCCTACGCGCGAATGCTGCTGCAGTACGTCCATGCGGCCGTCGCGGCGCGGCGCCGCGTCGAGGCGTACGCGTTGGGGACGCGGTTGACGCGGATCACGCGCGAGCTCGCGGGCCGCGATCCCGATCGTGCGCTCGCGCGCGCCACCGAGGCGGTCGTGGACATCGGCGGCGGCACGCGGATCGGCGAGGCGCTGGCGACGCTCAACCGCGTCCATGGGCGGCGGCTCGGGCGCGGCGCCGTCGTCGTGATCCTCAGCGACGGCTGGGATCGCGGCGACCCGGACGTGCTCGCGGCCGAGATGGCACGCCTGCGGCGCAGCGCGCACCGCCTCGTCTGGCTCAACCCACTCGCCGCCGACCCGGCATACGAGCCCCTCACGCGCGGCATGCAGGCGGCGCTGCCGCACACCGACCATCTGCTCGCCGGCAACTCGCTGGCTTCGCTCGAAGCTCTCGCAGACCTCATGGAGGGGATCGCATGAAGGACGTGGTGCACGACATCGATGCGTGGGGCGACACGCGCGTTGCGCTCGCGACCGTGGTCGACGTCAAACGGTCGGCGCCGCGCCCGCCTGGAGCGAAGATGGCGATCAGTGAGCGCGGCGAGGTAGCAGGCGCGGTGTCCGGAGGCTGCGTCGAGGGTGCGGTCGTCGAGGTCGCGCGCGAGGTGCTCGCGGGTGCGCCACCGCGGCTGGTCCGCTACGGGATCGCAGACGAGGAGGCATGGGACGTCGGCCTGCCCTGCGGCGGCGAGATCGGGGTCTGGATCCAAGCCGATCCGCATCGCGAGTTCGCCGAGCTCGCGCGTGCCGACGGGCGTGGCGCGCTGGTGACGGACCTCGGCTCGGGCGAGCGCTGGCTGCTGACGGCGGACGGCGGACGGCGCGAGCTGGATCCGGAGGTCGCCGCGGCTGCCGAGGAGCTGATGTGCTGTTCATCGACGTCACGCATCCCGCGCCACGGCTGGTTGCCGTCGGCGCCGTCGACTTCGCCCGCCAGCTGTGTGCTGTGGCACGCGCGGTCGGTTGGCGGCCGTTCGTGGTCGATCCGCGCGGGTTCTTCGCCACCGCGGCGCGCTTCCCGGACGCCCAGGAGGTGATCGCCGAGTGGCCGGAGGCGGGCTTCGCGAGGCTCGGCATCGATCGCGCAACGGCGATCGCGGTGCTCACGCACGACCCGAAGCTCGACGACGCGGCGCTCGTGGCAGCGCTGCGCTCCGACGCCGGCTACATCGGCGCGATGGGGTCGCGGCGCGCTCAGGCCGCGCGGCGCGAGCGGCTGCTCGCGCTCGGAGTGGCCGACGAGGAGCTCGAACGGATCGCCGCCCCGATCGGGTTGGACCTGGGCGCGCTGACCGCCGAGGAGACGGCGCTGTCGATCATGTCCGAGATCGTCGCGGTGCGCCACGACCGCGGCGGCGGGCGGCTGCGCGATGCCGGCGGGAGGATCCACGAGGTTGGGTGATGTCGCGTTCATCGTGCTCGCGGCGGGCGCGGGCCGCCGGTTCGGCGGTCCCAAGCAGCTCGCGCCGCTCGCAGGGAGGCCGCTCCTGCAGTACGTCATCGACGCGGCGCCCGACCCGCTGACGGTCGTGCTCGGAGCGCACGCGGAGGCCGTACGCGCGGCGGTCGACCTCGACGGGGTGAACGTCGTCGTCTGCGAGGACTGGGAGGAGGGGCAGGCGGCCTCCCTTCGCGCCGGGGTCGCCGCGGTCGGCGCCGTCGATGCTGCGGTCGTGCTTCTCGGCGACATGCCGTTCGTGACGCCGCAGGTCATCGTCGGGGCGTTGGACCACCTGACCGCGTCATGGGACGCGGCGCGGACGCTCTACGAAGGCGAGCCGGGGCACCCCGTCGTCCTCGGGCGCAGCGTGCTCGACGCGGTGCCCGAGCTGCGCGGCGACGTTGGCGCCCGCGACCTGCTGCGCTCGTTCCGGGTCCGCGAGTGGGAGGCCGGCCACCTGTGTGACCCCACGGACATCGACACGCGCGCCCAGCTCGACGTGATCGCGCGGTGAAGCTCGAACAGTCCTTTGAGATCGCGGCTCCCCTGGACGTCGTCTGGGCTGCACTGGTCGACGTCGAGTTCGTCGCGCCCTGCCTGCCGGGCGCGGAGATCAGCGGGCGCGACGACGACGGCAGCTACCGCGGCACGTTCACCGTCAAGCTTGGCCCGACGACCGCCGCCTACAACGGCGTCGTGCGGCTCGAGCACGTCGACGAGGCCGCGCACACCGCGACGCTGCAGGCCCGTGGCACGGACAAGCGCGGTCAAGGAGGGGCGACGGCGACGATCGTCAACCGCGTGATCGCCACCGAGGGCGGCGCGCGCGTCGACGCGACGACGGACCTGACGATTACCGGACGGCTCGCGCGCTTCGGGCGCGCCGGCATGATCGAGGACATCTCCAACCGGACCCGCCGCGCATCCGGCGGCGCCCGTTCGCGGCATCTCGCTGTTCTTCTCGGCCCTCCTCGACCGGCTGCGGCGGCGGTTCAGGCGCCGCGGCTAGCGCACGGTCACGCCGATGAGGTCGAACCGCCGGCCCCAGTCGATCAGGGACAGGGCGCTGAGGCGGTCGAGCATGAACTGGAACGCGACCGCCTGCTGGTGGGAGCGGTAGGCGCGCGAGACGTAGAAGGTGCGGCCGGTCGCGGCACGGATCGTGAGCGGCGAGGTCCTGGAGATCTTCGCCACGTCGGTGCCGATCGTCTCGGCGACCGTGGCCGCGCGCGGCAGCAGCTTCGCCGTCTTCGGGAAGCGCAGGTCGTGGCCCGGCGCGAGCGGGCGCGGCGTGCCCGTCGGGAGCGGCGTCGTGCCCGCGATCACCTGGTCGAGCGCCGGTCGGTCCGTGCGGTAGAGCTTCATCAGGCGCTTGGCGGCGAGCAGCCGCCAGAGGTAGGTCGCGGAGTCGTCGCCGAGGCTGTAGAGCAGGCGCCACGCGGCGTCGTGGTTCAGCGGCGTGGAGTCGAAGTACAGCTGCGCATACGGGATGTCCGACGCCCCGTAGAGCGACAGCGCGCGCTGCAGGTTGCCGATGCCCATGTGGTAGCTCACCAGCGCCAGGTCGGTGCGCCCGAGGCGCTCCTTGGCGAGCCGCAGATAGCGCACGGTGCCCTCCAATGCCTTCGAGGGCACGAAGCGATCGTCCGCGCGCCGCAGCGCCCGCGCCGTCTTGGCCTTGCGCGCCTTGCGCAGGTCGACATGCATGCCGAGCAGCCCGCTCGCGGTCTGGGCGAGGATCTGCGTCAGGCCGGCGGCGCTCTCCAGCTTGCCCGCCTGCGCGTACTGCCGCCCGGCGCTCTCGAGGAACACGAGCGCCTCCAGCGTGTCCGCGTCGACGGGACCGCCTCGCACGGCGCGCTCGATCAGCGGGCGAAAGCGCGCCACCCTGCGAGCGGTCGCGATGACGCCGCCCGGCGACTTCTCCACGAGCACGGGCGTCAGCCCCGCGGTGGCGCGCGCCTCGAACTCCGCCTGGCGCGTGCCGTCATAGGAGAGAGGGTCGGCGATCGTCCCGGCGTCGGGATCGGGCTTGGGCTTCGAGCCCCCGCAGCCCGCCAGCACGACGAGCGCGAGCAGGCCCGCGGCAGCTCGTCTCATCGTCCCGAGGCTATCGTCGCCCGCGTGCGCCTGATCCACGACCCCGCCGAGCCGCTCGCGCTCGACGACGACCTGCTGATCGAAGGCGACAACGCCCGCGTCCTCGATCTCCTGCCTGCGGGCACGTTCGACATGGCCTACGCGGACCCGCCGTTCAACACCGGCAGGCACCAGCGCCGCGGCAACCACACCTACGCCGACGCGTTCGCGGACTACGAGGCGTTCCTGCTCCCGCGCCTGGCCCGCGTGCGCGAGCTGCTCGCCGGCCACGGCACGCTCTACGTCCATCTCGACTGGCGCGAGCACCACTACGTGAAGGTCGCGCTCGACGAGGTCTTCGGCCGCGACTGCTTCCTCAACGAGATCGTCTGGGCCTACGACTTCGGCGGCCGCCCGAAGCGCCGCTGGCCCGCCAAGCACGACACGATCCTCGTCTACGTCAAGGACCGCGCGAGCTACCACTTCGACGACGACGAGGTCGACCGCGAGCCGTACATGGCGCCGGGGTTGGTCGGGCCCGAGAAGGCGGCGCGTGGCAAGCGCCCGTCGGACACCTGGTGGCACACGATCGTCCACACCACCGGCCGCGAGAAGACGGGCTATCCGACGCAGAAGCCGCTCGGCATCGTCAGGAGGATGGTGGCCGCCTCGTCGCGGCCGGCCGGCTGGTGCCTGGACCCGTTCGCGGGGTCGGGCACCCTCGGCGTGGCGGCGGCGCAACTGGGGCGCCGCTACGTCCTGATCGACGCCAACCCGGAGGCGATCCACGTGGCCGCGCAGCGGCTAGGGTCTGCGCTGTGAAGCTCTACGTCTGCTGGGGCACGTTCCCCACACCGCGCCCGGGTGGCCATCCGTGCGCCAACGCCTACAACGCTCTCACGGACGCCGGATACGACCCCGACGTCATCCGGTCCTACGGCTGGACGGTCCTGCCCGACAAGCCGTTCAACGACACCGCGGGGCGCAAGCGCGCCAAGGAGCTGACCGGCTCGGCGACCGTGCCGGTGTTGGAGCTCGACGACGGCACCGCGATCGGCGGCTCCAAGGAGATCGCCGACTGGGCGAGGGCCAACCCCGCGACAGTCACCGCCTGATCCAACCGCGCCGCCGCGTACGGTCCGCGGCATGAGCACCATCACGCGCATGCCGCGTACCCAAGTGCTGGTCGTGATGGCGGTCCTGATCGTGATCGCCGAGCTGTTCGCGAACGACATCATCGGAGGCGGCGGCGCCGATGTCGGCGGCTGGATCGGCCTCTCGCTGTTCGGCATCGCCGTCATGGCCTTGCTGGTGCTCGTCGGCGTCCCGCGCATACCGGCGGGATCGCGCCGCACCTGGATTCTCGGGTTCGGGGTCGCGGCGGTGATCCTGTGCGCGGTGTTCTGGAGCGCGCTGCCTTTCGCCGTCGCGGCGGCGGCGTTCGTCGCGGCCGCGCCGGGCGAGGAGCATCCCGGTGAGACCGGCCCGGCGCCCTCCAGCGCAGGCGTGATCCTCGCTGCGCTTGCGACGGTCGCCGCCTTCATCCTCTGCATCGTCGGTTAGGGGTAAGTCCGTACGGATCGGCGTTGTGGGCCGGAAAGTTCTCGCTATGCGAGAAGAATCCGGCCCACAACTGAGCGGCGGCGCTGACCTCTCCCCTCGCTGACGCAGCCAACGCCGGGGGCCAGTAAGACGATCGCGCCGAACGCCCGCGCGAGCTGTGCCGGCGGGTGCGGCAGCGCGTCTCGAACAGACGTTCTGCTAGCCTGTCGAGCTCGACGGGCAGGTTGGCTTCGCCATGCACGCCGTGAGCCTCCAGTGGTGCTCCGGCCGCAACATCTCGCCCGTCCTCAACACAACCGGCCAACCGGCTGACCGCACACGCGGTTCTGCCTTGGCTGACCGGAGGACTCGAAACCCAATGCGAAAGACACTCATGTCCGTGCTCGCGTGCGCCGTCTGTACGGTGCCCGCGGTCGCTGCCGACGGCCAGACGCCGACGGCGACGACGAGCCAGAAGGCTCACGCGGCCCGATACCACAAGCACCTGGTCCGCAAGGATCACAAGCTCGCCAAGCGCAAGGCCTACCTGCACAGCCAGCGCGTCAAGCGCAACCGCGTGGCGATCATCAGGAGCTGGTCGAACCTCAAGTTGGTGCACGACATCCGCAAGCTGCGCCGCCAGACGCTCGGTCCTGCGCGGTTCCCGTGGATGCGCGCCAAGCTGCGCCGGATCTCGCGCTGCGAGTCGCACAACAACCCGCGCGCGGTGAGCGCGTCGGGCACCTACCGCGGCAAGTACCAGTTCTCGTTCCGCACGTGGGCGGCAGCGGGCGGTCACGGCGACCCCGCCGCCGCTCCCGGATGGGAGCAGGACCGCCGCGCCGCGATCGCCCTGCGCCGCTGGGGCGCGGGCCAGTGGCCGATCTGCGGCTACCGATAGGCGGCTGACACCCTCTGGCCCCGGCGCACGATCGCGTGCGCCGGGGCCGGAAACCGCATCGCCTGCGCAGCATTTGCGCCACGAAGCTGCACGTTGTGCCCACGTGCGCAGCTTTGAGGTTTCAGACGCCGAAGAGTCCCCCAGTAGTCGGATTTCTGGGGGGCAGGATGCACTCCGATGAACAGGTTGGGGAGATCACGATCCGCGACGTTCGCTGCGCGTGTGCGGTCTGCGGCGCGCACGTGATGGCCTGGCAGGGGCACGAGCTCAGCGGCTGGTGCGGTGTATGCGGCAGCTATGAGCTGCACACGCTCCCGGCGCCGGCGCGCTCACACCGGGACGGGCTCGGCGGCCGGGGCGAGGAGGCGCTCGGGCTCGACATCGTCAGCCATGGCGAGGCGGCCTACGCCACCGGCGAGGGCGCGATCCTGATCCCTGTATAGGAGGGCAGCACGGCAACGAGCCCACTGGGTGGCACCGTTGGCGCCCGCGTGTGGCGGACCTAGCGTCGAAGGGTCTCGTCCACCACACCAAAGGAGCTCGCGATGCGAGCGATCAGACGTGTCATGCCGGCTGTCGCCGTTGCGGCGGCCGCCGGCGGCTTCGCGGCGTACGCACTTGCGTCACCGCCCTCGGGCCAGCACCCGACGGCGCCGGCCATCGGCCAGCTTGCCGCCGGGCAGCAGGTCAACACGGACCGGCTGAAGTTCCAGACGAAGGACGCCGCGGACGTGGCGACATTCAGCGTCACCTACGACCCGTCGGGTTTCTCGGGATGGCACACCCATCCGGGCATCGTGTTCGTGGTCGTGCAATCCGGCTCGGTCGTGCGACAGGTCGGCTGCGCCTCGACAACCTACGACGCGGGTGATTCGTTCATCGAATCCGACGAGCAGCCGCCGGGCCAGGTGCGCAACCCGAGCGACACGACGCCGGCCGTACTGACCGTCATGCAGATCACGCCGCACGGCACCCCGCGCCGCGTGGAGGCGAATCCCCCCGAGTGCTGATCCGCGGACGTATGCTCGCCACGTGCCCCCCATCCGCGTGGTCCTTGCGGAGGACAGCCTGATCGTGCGCGAAGGCATCCGGCACCTGCTCGAGCTGGATTCCGAGGTCGAGATCGTCGCGGGTTGCGGCGATCTCGATTCGCTCATGGAGGCCGTGGAGCGCGAGCGCCCGGACGTGGTGCTGACCGACATCCGGATGCCGCCTGACTCCAGCGACGAGGGCATCCGGGCGGCCGGCGCGCTGCGCGAGTCGCACCCAGGCCTCGGCGTGGTCGTCCTCAGCCAGTACTCCGAGGCTGCCTACGCGATCGCGCTGCTCGACACCGGCTCCGACGGGCGTGCGTACCTGCTCAAGGACCGTGTCGACGACCGCGGGCAGCTGGTCGGCGCGATCCGAACCGTCGCCGAAGGCGGGTCCTACGTCGACCCGAAGGTCGTCGAGCGCCTGGTGGCGGCGAAGCGCGCGGGCGAGGAGTCGCCGCTCGCGGAGCTCACGCCGCGCGAGCTCGACGTGCTGCGTGAGATGGCGCGCGGGGCGAACAACGCGGCGATCGCGCAAGCACTGGTCGTGACCGAGCGTTCGGTCGAGAAGTACGTGCACTCGATCTTCGCCAAGCTCGGGCTCACCTGGGAGGAGAACGTCAACCGCCGCGTGAAGGCGGTGCTCGTCTACCTCGCCGAGCAGGGGTCGACGTGACCGCGACACCGTTCGAGGAGCGCCGGGCATTCGAACGGGCGCTGCACGATGGCGTCCAGCAGCAACTCCTGGCGCTCGCGGTCAACCTGCAGCTCGCCCGCGAGCTGTGCGAGCGCGACCCCGCGAACGTCGCCGCGTTCCTCGAGGGGCTGCGGGGCGACGTGCACGCTGCCCTCGAAGAGACGCAGCGGCTCGGCAACACCATCTACCCGGCGGTGCTCGCCGACCACGGCGTGCCGGAGGCGCTGCGGGCCGCCGGCGTGCGCGTGGAGGCTGTGGGCGTCGGCCGCTACCCGACCGAGCTCGAGGCTGCGGCGTACTTCGCATGTATCGGAGCTCGCTCGGTCCGCCTCTGGGACGAGCAGGGCTCGCTGAAGTTCAAGGCCCTGGACTAACATGAGCCAGGCGCCGCGAAAGGAGTCGTGGGACATGAGGACTGCAGGGTTCTGCTCGGTTGTCATGGTGGCGCTCTTGCTCGCCGCCTGTGGCGGCTCGAGCAAGCAGTCTGCGTCCGGGGCGGAAACGCAGAAGGAGGCCGACTACTACGCCATCGACCAGATCGAGAAGATCTGGCACCAGGCGGCGTCGACGCACGACGTCAACAAGATGATGAGCATCTGGGCGCCGAACGCGACCTTCAACATCGGGACCGAGACGCTCTCCGGCGCGAAGCAGATCAGGAACTTCTTCACGACCAAAGCGGCGCCGTTCCAGCCCCAGAACCACTGGGTGTCGGACACACCCGCCTACAAGATCCGCATCACGGTCAACGGCGACAAGGGGACGCTCTACTTCGAGTGCCACTACATCGACGTGAAGACCAAGAAGGTGGCGGTTGTGGTCGGTGCTGATCAGAACGTCCAGAAGATCAACGGCAAGTGGCTGATCACGAACGCAGCCGCGGCGACGCCGAGCCTCACCCCCTGAGCTCGGTCGTCCGGGCGGTCGGCGGGGCACCGGTCAAGCTCCGGACGAAGCTGCTGGTCGCGTTTGCGGTCATCGCTGCGCTGCTGGTCGTCGTCGCGGTGCTGGGCCTGCGTGTGCTCGGGCAGTCCAACGCGCGCGTGGAGACGCTGGGGACGCTGCAGCTGCGCGCTGCGGCGTACCAGAGCCTCCAGTCCCAGGCCCAGCAGCTGCGCCAGCTGCTCGCGATCCGCGTGGGCGAGGCGCGCGGGCTGAACACGTACGTCAGCGGCGGCGCGACGATCCGCGGGCGGTCGTGGGAGCTCTCGGACAAACTGATCACAGCCGCTGTATCGCCGCTCGGGCCTGCCACGGATCCGGCCGGGCTCGGGTTCACGCCTCCTGGGGAGGACCGCAGCTCCATCGACCGGATCAAGCGGGACGACCGCGCGTTCTCGTCGGCGCTGGGGGCGATCACGGCGGCCGACCGGGCGGGGGGCCGAAGCGCGCAGAGCCAGCGCCTGCTCACGAAGGCGATCGACGTCGACAACGACCTCAGCCTCGTCACCGACCAGCTCTCGACCCGCGCGCGGGCCGAGACCGACCGCCTGATCGCCCAGAACCGCAGCTCGTACGCCTCGTCACGCGACCTGTTCATCGGCGTCGGCTTCGCGAGCATCGTGCTCGCGGCCATGCTCGGGTTCGTGCTGTCGGCGTCGCTGGTCGGTCCGATCCAGCGGACCGAGACGCGTCTCGCGGAGATCGCCGAGGGCGACTTCACGCGGCGTCTCGAGGTCGCCAATCGCGACGAGCTCGGCGCGCTGGCCGCGAACGTCAACCAGATGAACGACGAGCTCCGCAGGCTCTACGAGGAGCTCGAATCGGTCAGCCGCCACAAGTCGGAGTTCCTGGCGAACGTGTCGCACGAGCTGCGCACGCCGCTCAACGCGATCATCGGGTTCTCCGAGTTGCTCGAGCTGCAGGCGGACGGCGACCTGGACGACGTGCAGCGCGGCTACGTCGAGGACGTGCTCGACGCGGGCCGGCACCTGCTGTCGCTCATCAACGACATCCTCGATCTGTCGAAGGTGGAGGCGGGCAAGATGGAGCTCGACCTCTCAGAGTTCTCGCTGCGCCAGGCGCTGGAGGCCGGGCTTACGATGCACGCCGACTGGGCGGCGCGCGCGGGCGTGACGCTCGGGCTCGCGCTGGACCCCGACGACATCAGGATCTGCGCCGACGAGCGCAAGCTGCGTCAGGTGGTGTTCAACCTGCTGTCCAACGCGGTGAAGTTCACCCCGCCCGGTGGCCGTATCGACGTGTCGGCACGGGTCAACGACGGCGTCATCGAGGTTGGCGTGATCGACACTGGCGAGGGCATCGCGGACGCGGACGCCGAGGGGATCTTCGAGGAGTTCGCGTCGGGTGCGTCGAGGCGCTTCGTCGAGTTGCACGGAGGGCAGCTGTGGGCTGAGAGCCTTCCCGGCGAGGGCAGTGCGTTTCGGTTCACGATGCCCGTGGGGGGACCGGCATGATCGCGCTCGTGGTCGACGACAACGACAAGAACCTGAGGCTCGCATGCGAGGCGCTTCGCGTCGGCGGCATCGACACGCTTCGGGCAGGGACGGCGGTCGACGCGATCGCGGTTGCGACCGAGCAGCAACCCGACGTCGTGCTGATGGACATCCGGCTGCCCGACATGGACGGGACGGAGGCGGTCCGCCGGCTCAAGCAGGACAGCCGCACGGCCGCGATCCCAGTCGTCGCGCTGACCGCGTTCGCGATGAAGGGCGACCGTGAGCGCTTCCTCGCCGCCGGGTTCGACGCCTACATCGAGAAACCGATCAGCGTCCGGGACTTCCCCGGCCAGGTGCGCGGGGTGCTGGCACACCCGTAGTTCGACCCGTTGCCCTGATTGGCCCGGCCCCCGCTGAGCCGTAGCGTCGAAGGCGTCAACCAACAGGAGGCTCTGATGTCATCCACACGGCTTGCCGCCCTTCTCGCGACGCTGTCGCTCGCAGCCGTTCCGGCAGGTGCCGGCGCAAAGCTGGACTACTCGATGAACTCCGTCAACGGGCAGTACGCGCCGCCCGCGACCCAGCAGATCAACGACGTCCCGTCGGCGAGTGAGCCGGCGCCGTCGCAGGTGACCGCATCCCCCGCTGCGCGCACCGTCGTCGTCGCGCAGTCGGCGACCGGGTTCTCCTGGGGCGACGCCTTGATCGGGGCCAGCGCTGCGCTGCTCGTGGCGTTCGCCGGCATCACACTCGTCCGCCGTCGGCACGCTACGCCCCTCGCCGGCTGAGGCGGAAGGCATACTGGGCGGGATGGTGTTCGCACCTCCCGCCCGGCATCTGCTCCGCGCCAAGGACCTCGCCGATGCCCGCTACGCCGAGCCGCTGGACGTCGATGACCTCGCGCGGGCGGCCGGGCTGTCGCGCGCGCACTTCAGCCGCGAGTTCCGGCGCACGTTCGGCGAGTCGCCGCACGCGTACCTGCTGACGCGGCGTCTCGAGCGCGCCGCGGCGCTGCTGCGCACCACCGACCACTCGGTCGCAGAGATCTGCTTCTCGGTCGGGTTGCAGAGCGTCGGCTCGTTCACGACCAGCTTCACCCGCACCTACGGGATGTCGCCGACCGCGTACCGCGCGCGGTTCCCGCCGGCCGCCGACTGGGCCCGCGTGCCGGCCTGCCTCGTGCACTTCAACACGCGCCCTCAACGCAGCACGTTTCGAGAAGACAGGTCGCCCGTGCCGGACTAGCTTCGGCGCATGATCAACATCAACAGCGCGCAGCTCTGGGTCAACGACCAGGAGGAAGC
>VAYD01000440.1 GCA_005883905.1 Actinomycetota bacterium | reverse complement strand
ATGGCCGAGGAGGCCGCCTCGTCGATCGCGTCGGACACGTCGACGCCGGCCAACGGCGGCAACGGCTCCTCAGATCCGCAGCCGGCGGCGGCCGCGCTCACGGACACGCCGCCCGTGCAGCCGGCCCGCCTCGTCGGCCTCGACCTCGGCCCGGCGTGCTCCCAGTGCGGCGGCATGATGCAGCGCACGGGCTCCTGCTACACGTGCTCGAGCTGCGGCAACAACACCGGCTGCGGCTGATCCACCGCAGTGTGTGCCGGGCCCTCGTGGTTTTTAAGCGTTCGTGGTCGGGCCGGGAACGCGACGGCCTTCGTCCACACCCTCGGTGCCCGACGGCGCCACCGCCCGCGCTGTGCCGCCCGCCAAAGTCGCTTGCTCGGCACGCCACGCTGCATCGTCTGCACACCCGCGCCTCTGTGAGGCGGGCTCGGTGGCGGCTTTGCCGTCCGGAGCCGCCACCTCGCGCAGTACTGGCTCACCACCGTCCTGCCCAGTACCGGTCTAGGCGGTACAAGGCAGGACGGATCTCGGGTACTTGACGTGCATGACGCCCGCGATCGACAGGGGCCGCCGAGCCGTACTCGATGTGCTGACCGACGAGCCGGCGAGCACGTCCGACCTCTACGACCGGATGGGCTATCCGGCGCTCATGCGCGCGAACCTGATCCCGTACCCCGCCTTCCGCGAGGCCCTGGCCGCACTCGAGGCCGAGGGCCTTGCGGAAAGCATCACCACGGAGGGCGAGGCGACCCTCTGGCGCCGTGTGTGAGCGATTTAGGCTGCGTGCGTGCATCAGCGCCGTCTACCTGATCACCGGACCGATGGCGGCCGGCAAGTCGACCGTCGCGCGACAACTCGCGGAGCGGTTCGAGCGCGGCGTGCATCTCGAGGGCGACGTGTTCCGGCGCAGCATCGTCCGCGGGCGCGAGGAGATGACGCCGGATCAGCCGCCGGAGGCGCTCGAGCAACTGCGGCTCCGCTATCGGGTCGCCGCGGCCGCTGCCGACGCGTACTTCGAGGCCGGGTTCAGCGTGGCGCTCGAAGACGTCGTGGCAGGTCCGTTGCTCGACGAGTACCGGGCGATGATCCACAGCAGTCCGTGCCATGTGATCGTGCTGCTCCCGTCACTGACCGCCGTCGCGACGCGCGAGACGCAGCGGGACGCCAAGGGCTACGACCGATGGCAGCTCGAATCGTTCTACGACGGGTTCGTCGAGACCACGCCGCGGCTCGGCCTGTGGCTCGACACGACCGAGCTGACGCCGGACGAGACCGTCGACGAGATCCTGCGGCGCAGCGGCTGATCAGGCGCTGCGGAAGAACCGCCGCCGGCGTTCCACGGGCTTGGCAGGAGCCGCTCCTCCTGCCTGCTGGTCCTCGAGCAGCATCGCGGTCGCGATGTGGCGTGCGGCCAGGTGCGACCACGCGTCGGCGAGTGCCGCGACCTGCTGGAGCTTGGCGTCGCGCATCAGCGTGCGGGCTCGGCCACGATGCCAGGTCGGCGTCCCTGCGTCGAGCGTCTGGAACATCGCGACGAGGTCGTCGACCTCGGTGCGAAACGGCGTGACCGTTCCGCGCGCGAGCGCGCCCAACGTTTCCTGCTGCAGCACCGGATCCATCCTTATCCCCCTCGTTCGATCCGCGTCGGATCATTTCCTGCGCGCGCCCGCGCAAAACCCGTCAGAGCACTGCCTGCGTCTGCGTGACCTTGGCGACCAGGCGGTCTTGGTTGTCACGCAACTCGGTCTCGACGACGACGAAGCGCCGGCCCTTGTGCAGCGGCGTGGACCGCGCCTCGACGACGCCCTCGCGCACGCCGCGCAGGAAGTTCGTCTTTGACTCGACCGTCGTGGTCCCCGCGGCACCCTCGGGCAGGTTCAGGAACGCGCAGACCGCGGCGGCGGAATCGGCGAGCGACATCAGCACGCCGCCGTGGAGCAGGCCGCCGGCGGTGCAGCGCGACTCGTCCCAGGCGAGCCGGGCGCGGACGCTCGCCGCGTCGGCCTCCACGAGCTCGGAGCCGATCGTGCCGGCGAACGGCATCGTGGACCAGACCGCGGCGAGTTCTTCAGGCGTGGGCATGGGCCGCACGCTACGTCACAGACGTTTCAACCCGATCCAACGAGGGCACAAGGGCGTCACCGTCGAGCACAGCAGCGGTGTTCGGCGAAGGGGACCTGTTGCTCGAGAGCCCGGCCTGGTGGCCGGGCTCTCGCCGTTCCGCGAGCAGCTCTCGTCCCGCCGGGCGCCCGATCGCGCCCGCTGTGACCCCTCATAGAGTCTGTGTTAAGGCGTCACAATGCCGACCAACGGACGTTGCAGGCGGTCCGGTGACAGGAGTAGGGTGCCGCCGTCTCCCGCTCCTCACCACCCGGTATACCGGTCCAGAAAGGATTCTCATGCAGAGGAAGTTCGTCATTGGGGCCATGTCCCTGGCCCTGATTGCGAGCGGCTCCGGGGCAGCCCTCGCAGCGAAGACAGGGCCGGCGCCGACGCACGCCACCGTCAACGCGGTGTCTAAGGTCCAGTTCAAGATCAACCGCTACGTCAAGGACGGTCTGCGGTGGCAGAAGGACGTCTACCAGATCAAGTCTGGTGGGACGCTCCACATCGTCAACAAGGCGCAGGATGGG
>VAYD01000166.1 GCA_005883905.1 Actinomycetota bacterium | reverse complement strand
TTGCAGGTTCCCGCCATCCCCCCAGATCTCAGGCTCCGCGCCATGCCGACGCGCGAGCTCGATCCCCTCCGGGCTCGCCCAGCCACACAGCAACTCCGACGTGATACCGCGACCGCGCAACTCGGCCATCACCCGCAGCATCGACAGTTGCGCCCCACCCGGTTCCAGCTTGGCCATGACCCGCGCGACGTTCACAATGCCGCAACCCATAGCAGTCGGCGCGCGATCACTCGGAAACGAGTCGCGACCACGGTCGTCCACGGACGTCGACGACGAGACCGCCGATAGCGACCCCGGACACATGGGCGGCCAAGACCGTCATGGCGAGCAGCGCGAATCCGGCGGCGACGGCCGCTCTTCATACCGACCTCCCCCGACCCGGCGGGTCCACCAATTATCGCCACTCGATCATCCACGGCGGGTATCCGTCTCCACACCGACTGGGCAGCGAACGGCAGCTAACTGGCTTGGCTAGACGACGGGCTCGAGCTGGCCGGTTCCGGGTCTTGCGCGGGAGCGGGTTCCGGCTCGGGCGCGGGAGCAGGCGCGCCGCGACCGCTCAGGCGCTTGAAGAGCGCAGTGATGGTGCTGAGGGGTGAGGCCATGATCGGCTGCTTTCTTGCTCCGTCCTCAGGCCGTAATCGCCGGGCGGACGGAGCACGAACTCCCGGCGACGCCGCTGGGCTCGATGCCCCGCGCCACTCACTCTGACAGGTGAGGCATGCGCGCCGGTACGGACCACCGGTCGATATGTCGCTCAGCACCAGCCATCTAGGACCGTCCGGGCGACTCCACCCGACCAGAGTGCCGCTGTGGTGTGGTGGATTGGGAGCACTCTCGCGTTCGTTTGGCTGCGAGCGCGCGCACAGGGAGACGCCGGCGCCTGCTCAGAACGAGAAGCGCAAGTACCGGAAGTTCACCGCCCAGCACAAGACGAGTTGGTGCTCGCATCGCTGCGCGGCCAGAGGACGATCGCGGAGATCTGCCGCGACCACGACATCTCCGAGACGCTGCTGCGAACGTGGCGCGAACGCTTCCTTGCTCGGGCGCGCAGCGGCGTGAGGGCAAGGCTGAGCGCACCGAGGTCAACGAGTTGCGCCGCCCAGGTTTCGCGTCTCAGCGGGGTTTGCGCAACAGCCTCAGATCCCGGAAGTGCCTCGGGCTATGTGGGAGGCTGGCGGGTGGCGAACTTGTGGGCGTGCCCCACAGGGAAGGGAGCGATCTCATGTCAAGCAAGTCGACGCTGCTGGCGGTGCTAGCGACCGTCGCAGTCGTGACGGGCATCGTGGTGCTGCCCGCGACCGGACACGACGTCAAACCGAGCGGGACGGTGTCGTTCACCGGAAAAGGGAGCAGCCGCGATCAAAAGATGGTCGACGTCCGGCCGAAGGGCATCTCGCTTGGCGACCAATTCCTGGGCGCTGAGACGCTGCGGCAGGCTGGCGCCCTGGCCGGACGCATGGAGGCCGATTGCGTAGTCATCGACCGGACCTACGCGGGGCAGGCGTGCAGCTTGACGCTCATCCTCAAGGGCGGTCGGGTCACCGCCCAGGGTGCGGGCGTCGACAAGCGCATCCCCGGAGTGGGCGGTACCACGCCGCCGGCGGGCGACGAGTTCGCGATCACGGGCGGCACCGGCGCATACCAGGGGGCGGCCGGGACGCTGCGCCTGAAGTCGGGGCGCACCGGCGACGCAGTGACGCTGCTGTTCAGCCCGTAGGCCACGCGGACCTCCGGATCGCGGCATAGGCCGACAAACCAACGGACGGCTCTACGAGCTCGACCCGAAGTGACGGTGTTGCTCCCCGGGTGCAGCGCTCGATGCCGTCCGCTCCCGCGCGGTACGACCTCCGTAGCCGCGTCGCGCAACGCCCCCTGCACGGGGATGCGGTCGTCTCCGCCGAGGCGCCGCGGACGCTCTGCTGCGGACGAGGAGCAGGTGTGCGCCGGTTCGCAATCGGCTCGCGCCTCGCTCCTGCATCTGTGGAATTGCAGCGGTGCTGCGGCGCCGATGGGCACCGGGGTCAGCCGGTCGCCTCGTCCGGCTGTTTGGGACGTGATACGACGGATTACGTCCCAAACGACTGTCCTGGGCTTACACGATGGAACCCCGGTCGGCTGTGCGCCTCGACGCACATCACGTTCTCGTCGGTGTTCGCGCGCGGAGCGTCGAACGACTCGATCAATTCTCGGCGCATCAATCCGCCTTCCGGCGTTCGAACACCGGCGGAGGTCGTTGACGTTCACCGCTGGAGGTTGCGCGGTCAGGTCGGTTCCGTCTTTGTGCGACGGTCGACGACGTCCGCGCAGAGGCCGACGAACGTCTCCAGCAGCGGCGGGCAGTGGCGCTCGTGCCACGCCAGGACGAGCTCGGCCGGGCTGAGGTCGCGGACGGGCAGCATGATGACGTCGCCGCGGGCGAAGATCGGAGCGTTCCCCGCGGCGAGCAGGCACAAGCCTATGCCGCTGGCGACCGCCTCGTAGGTCTCCTCGGTGTCGTTGATCTCGGCGGCTACCTGAACCGGATTGGTACCGCGCTCCTCGAGCGCGAGCCAGTAGTCGCGCAGCGGGCCGGCGCTGGCGGGGAGGGCGAGGAACGGCTCGTCGAGCAGGTCGGCCAGCGCAACGCTCTCGCGGCCGGCGAGCGGGTGGCCGGTGGCCATCGCGACGAGCCGCGGCTCGCGGGCGATCGTGACCCAGCGGTACGGCGGCTGCGGCAGCGGCAACCAGACGAAGGCGGCGTCGGTCGCACGCTCGGCGAGCCCAGCGGTGCGGTCGGCCCACGCGACCTGGCGCAGCTCGAGCACGGCATCGGGGCAGGCGGCGACGAGCCTCGCCCGCACCTCGGGCAGCACCCGGCGGCCCGGGCTCGTGTGCATTCCGAGCACGAGCGTCGAGTCGCTCGCGCGCGCGAGCGCCGCCTTGGCGGCCTCCCACTCGGCAACCATGCGCTCGGCGAACGGGACCAGCTCGCTGCCGGCGCGGCTCAATCGCGCGCCCGTCGACTCGCGTGCGAACAGTGAGACGCGCAGCTGGCGCTCAAGCGCGCGGATCTGCTTGGAGAGCGCGGGTTGGCTGATGTACAGCGTCTCCGCCGCGCGTGTGAAGCTCAGCTCGCGCGCGACCGCGAGGAAGTAGCGCAGGTCGCGCACGTGCACATCCATAACCGGCGGTTATATCAAGGAGTCTTGGTCGCGGCGCGGGCTTTGCATCAGGCTCGTACCAATGCACGCTCTGCTCTACGACCCCGGCGCGCCGCACGGCTTGCGTCTCGGTGAGACCGCCGATCCGGTGCCAGGGCCGTCACAGGCGCTGGTCGCTATTCACGCCGTCTCGCTGAACTTCGGTGAGGTCGCCTTCATCTCGCGCCGCTCCCCCGGTGACGTTCCCGGCTGGGACGCGGCCGGCACGGTGCTCGAAACGGCCGCCGACGGGAGCGGCCCACCAGTGGGAGCCCGCGTCGTCACGTTCGGCTGGAGCGGCGCCTGGTCGCAGCGGCGAGCGGTCCACACGGGCGAGCTGGCCGTGTTGCCGGACGGTGTCGAGCTCGCCGCCGCGGCGGCACTGCCCGTCGCCGCCGTGACCGCGCTACGCGCCGTCCGGAGCCTCGGCAGCGTGCTGGGCCGCCGTGTGCTCGTAACCGGCGCGTCGGGCGGCGTAGGCGGGTTCGCGGTCCAGCTCGCCGCGCGAGCCGGCGCGATCGTGGTCGCTGCGAGCGGCAGGCCAGAGCGTGCGGGCGCGTTGGGCGCTGCCGAGGTGACGGACACGCTCGCCGGCGTGGCGCCCGTGCACGCCGTGCTCGACAACGTCGGCGGCGCGCTGCTCGCCGAGGCGGTGGCGCGGCTCGAGCCCGGCGGGATCGCGCTGAGTATCGGGATGGCGTCGCTCGAGCCGACGACGATCGACTTCGAGGCGGCGCGGGTGCGCGGCGGCGCGAGGATCGAGGCGTTCGGCGTCGGCGCCGGCTTCGGGCCCGACTTGGCATATCTGGCCGCGTTGCTCGCCGAGGGCGGGCTCGACCCCCAGATCGGCTGGCAAGGGAGCTGGGAGCGCGTGCACGAGGCGATCGAGCTCCTGCGCGGGCGGCGGCTCAACGGCAAAGCAGTCATGGAGGTGGAGTCATGAAGCTCGTCGTCGTAGGAGGAACGAGCGGGATGGGCCGCGCCACGATCGAGCTTGCCAAGGCGCAAGGCTTCGACGTCGCCTCGGCCGGCCGGCGCGCCGGGTCGGACTTCCACGTCGACGTCACCGACGCCGCCTCCGTGCGGGCACTGTTCGAGCACGTGGGCGAGCTCGACCACCTGTTGGTGACGGCGTCGCCGGGCACGCCGGGGCCGTTGCTCGAGCAGGAGCCGGAACAGGCGCGAACGTTCCTGGACGGGAAGTTCTTCGGCGCCTGGCTGTGCGCCTGCTACGCCGCGCCGCGCATGCCGGCGGGCGGCTCGATCACATTCATCACCGGCGTCGCCGTCGTGCGCCCCCCGCGCGGCGCGGCGATGGTCACCGCCGCGTTCGCCGCGGTCGAGGGCCTCACGCGCGCGCTGGCACTCGAGCTCGGCCCTCTGCGCGTCAACACGATCCGCCCCGGCTACACCGACAGCGAGATGTGGGGCGGGCTCTCCGACGCGGAGCGCAAGGACCTGCGGCGCCGCGTCGCAGCCGCGATGCCGGTCGGCCGGATGGGGCAGCCTGAGGACATCGCCCATGCCGCGCTGTTCCTGATGACGAATCCGCAGGTGACCGGAGCGGTACTCGAGGTCAGCGGCGGCGAATCTCTCGTGGAGGCGCTCTCATGATCCTGGTGACCGGAGCGAGCGGGAACGTCGGCAGCGAGGTCGTCGCGGCGCTGGCGGCGCGCGGCGCGCCAGTCCGCGCGGTCGTGCGCGAACCCGCGCGAGTCTCGCTGCCGTCCGACATTGTGGCCGGCGATCTCGAGCTGCCCGAATCGCTGACGCCCGCGCTCGACGGCGTGGACGCCGTTTTCCTGCTCGGCGGCTGGAGCGACATGCCCGGGATCGTCGCGCGGATCGAGAATGCCGGCGCGCGGCGCGTCGTCCTGCTCACCTCGCGCTGCGTCATCGGAGGCAAGCCGGACAACGCCGTCACGCGCACATGGCTCGACGCCGAGGCAGCCGTTCGCGCGTCCGGGCTGAAGACGACGATCCTGCGGCCCAGCGGCTTTCAGTCCAACGCGCTGCGCTGGCGCGATCAGCTCCGCGACGGCGACGTCATACGCGCGCCGTGGCCGGACGTGCCGATCGCCGCGATCGATCCGGCCGACATCGCCGCCGTCGCCGCCGTCGCTCTGACCGACGGCGCGACACCGGAGTTGGAGCTGAGCGGGCCGGAGGCGATGCTGCCTGCCGGCCAGGTCGCAATCCTCGGCGAGACGCTGGACCGACCGCTGCGCTACGAGCCGCTGGCCGACGACCCGGCGCGGCAGGAGATGCTCGCGGCCGGAACGCCCGCTCCGATCGTCGACGCGCTGTTCCGCTTCTTCAGCGACGGCGAGTACGACGACTCGCCAGTGGTCGACACGGTCCGCGCCGTCACCGGACGCCCGCCGGGCAGCTTCGTCGACTGGGCGCGCGGCCACGCAGACGCCTTCGCCGCGTGACTCGGGGACTGCGCGCGTTGGGTCAGGCGCGCGGCAGCGGGCGAAAGCACCGCCGGCACGCGCCGGTGGCGGTCCTCGCCCTGCGGGACACGGCAGGACCCCGGCGTCTTCGCGTGCGAGAGCGGTGGCGGAAGAGCGGCGAAGGTGCCCCTGATGTGGATTGGGAGCGTTCGCTTTCGGTTGGTGCCGGGCGTGCGCTGGCCGAGACGCCCGCGCCTGCTCAGGACGAGCAGCGGCACTGCCGCCTCGCGTGCTTCGGGTCGCGCCGGTGGTGCATCCTGCGGGTTGCTCGTGTGTTGCGGGCTTAGCCTTTCGGCATGGTTGGGTCGCCGACGGTGCGCCGTGTCATCGTGATGGTTCAGGAGAACCACACGACCGACAACTACTTTCGGGCGATGCGTGCGTACGGAGCCCGCGTCGCCGATAGCTGGCCTACGACGCCCAATCCCCCTCGTGGTGACCCGCCGCATGACCGGCATGCGTACTTCGCGTGGCTTACGCGCGGAGCCGCCGCGCACGTGCAGTTCGACACTCGCGCGCACCTGCGGTTTTACCTGCATCTTGCGCTCACGGGGGCATTCCTGGAGAACCATTGTTCGGGCTTTGGGACCAACTCGACGCCGAACCACCTGCTTCTGCTGGGCGGCCAGTCGCCGACGCTTCGTAATCCGCCGCGCGACGCGCCGGCGCCGGTGTGGGACCTGCCCTCGGTCCCCGGGCTGGCTGAGGACCATGGCGTCGACTGGCGCTGTTACACGGCCCACGAGCAATACCCGGTCGGGTTCTATAAGCAGTTGCGCACGCTGCCGAAGGTGCTGCCGAGCGCACGCTTCTTCGGCGACGCAGCATCAGGGCGGCTGCCGCCCTTGGTGTACCTGTGGTCCACCACCCCCGTCACCGAGCACCCGCCGGAGAACGTGACGACCGGCATGGATCACGTCTGGCACGCGGTCGACACCGTGGTCCGCGCCGGAGGCTGGGACGAGACAGTCTTCATGCTGACTTACGACGACTGGGGCGGCTACGACGACCACGTGCGGCCGCCGGCGAGCGAGTACACGCCCGACAACGTCCAACTCGCGCCCGGACCGCGCGTACCGCTGCTCATGTTCGGCGGCCGCGTCAAGCGCGGGATCGACAGTCGCTGGTGCTCGCACGCGAGCATCGCCAAGACGGCCATCCAACTCCTGGACCTGCCGCCGCTCGGCGTCGAACGGGTCGATCAGGATGCCGGACTCGCCGAACTCGTACTCGCAGCACCCGGCACCCCGCCACCACCGGGGTTTCGCCAGCCGATCCACCTACCACCCCGGCCCAGTCACGCTCCCCGGCCGCGCCCACTGCCACCGTCTCCCGGCCCTGCCGTCCCCGTGGCCGCCGTCAAGCTCCGAGACGGCCGCACGCTCCCCCCGCCCAACGACGTCCCGCTGCCCCACCAGCCCGTACCGCCGCGGCCGTGACGCGGCGATCCCCCGCCGCCCGCAGCGCGGCCTCGCGGGCCCCAGGCGAGCTCGCTCCTGGTTTCTGCCGGACACGCGCCCTACCGACCGGCGCTCCCGCCTTAGGAGACCTGCGCTCTCGGTGAGGACTCCCACGCCTCACGCGCCGCCGGCGATCAGATGCATCTAGCCTCCTTGCGACCCGGGCCCGCGAGGCTTGCGTCGCAGCGGCGTCCGCTTCTCGCGCAGCAGCTGCCGCTTGAACCGCCGGCTCACCCTGGTCCGAGGTGCCCTGCGTGCCGCCGCCGCGAAGTCGACCGAGGCGTCCTCGACGAGGAGATCGCGTCGTTTCCCGTAGAAACAGAGGAAGAGGTCGGCCTCCGTCTTGTACGCATAGTCGGCCGGGAGCTCCTCGCGGTGAAGTGCCGCGACCGCCGGGAGGTAGACGTCGTCGTACCAGCGCCCCGCGACCTCATGCGGCTCAAGCCAGGAGCCGGCCTGCTGCATGAGGTCGAAGCCGTGCGCCTTCACGATCTCCAGCAGCTCACGGTATCCCTGCGGCCTGGAGAACTCGATCCTCGCGCCGGGCCGCACGAGCTCCAGCCCGGTCTGCTCTACGAACAGCCGGTGTTGCTCCGTGTGGATCAGCTGGCGTATGTCGACATCGGCGGGGAACTC
>VAYD01000439.1 GCA_005883905.1 Actinomycetota bacterium | reverse complement strand
AGCTGGTCGCGGCGCTGATGGCGCAGGCGCGACAGTTGCCACTCGACCCGGCGGCCTACGCCAGGCTCGCAGGCCTGGAAGGCGCCTTCGACGATGGCGTGCCTGGCGACGAGGACGGCGTGCGGCGCTTCACGGGCGCCGCGAGCAGCAGCAGCCAGAGCCATGGCCCATGAACGACGCCGCAATACCCCGCGCGCGCCGTGCCGGGCTCCGGCCGCGCCACCGGCGGCCCGGGATCGACGCAGGCCGAGCGAACGAGCAGGGCGCTGATCGCGCCCATCGCCACGACGATCGCCACCACGCCGGCGGCTAGCGCGGAGCGCGGCTTCGAGCCTCGCATGACGTCACGAACCGGGGCCGGGCACGGGAGGCTCGTGCTCGTCGTCGGCCAGGACGCGCATCGCGAGCATGGTCGCGTCGTCGCGCAATTCGCCCGGGCCAGCTGACAGCACCGCTTGTTGCAGCGATGCGATCACGGCGGCCGCCGAGCGCGGGGCAGGTTCGAGCACTGCGCGGATCCCGTGTCGCCCGAACCCCGTTCCCGCGGTATCCCGGCGTTCGTAGACCCCGTCGCTGAACATCAACACGAGGTCGCCCGGTGCGATCGGGGCCTGGGCGACGCGAAACTTGGGTGGAAGCTCTTCGATGCCCGTAGGAACGGTGGTCTGGGAGTCGAGATCCGTGACCCGACCGTCTGCATGGCGCAACAGCGGCGGTGGGTGCCCGCAGTTGATCCAGGACAGTGTGTGATCGAACGCGTTCCCGGCGCTGCCTTCGCGAACAGCCTCATGGATTGCCCAGGTCGCATCGTCCAGCGAGCCGCCAGCCTGGCGCACCGACCGTTGCGCCGACACGGCGAGCGCGGAGAGCGCGGCGGCGACCATGCCCTTTCCGACAGCATCGCCGACCGCGAGCCAGGCACCGCTGCTCGACGTTGAGATGTCGAACCAATCGCCGCCGACGTCGTATGCCGGAAGGATGCAGGCGGCGAGCTCCGCACCCCGGGCTGCCGCGATCCGCGGCGGTAGGAGCTCTTGCTGGAGCTGTGCAGCGGTGGCGACGGGCGCGTGGCGCCGGGCGGATGAGAACTGGTCGGTGTAGCCCGTAGCGAGTTCGATCGCGGCCGCGGCTTCGCGTGCGAGGCCGTCGAGGCGCTCGCCCGGATCGCCATCGCAGATCAGCACCGCGATCGCCCGATGGCGTAGCCACAAGGCGACGAGGCGCAGCGTCGGATCGAACGCGGTCACCCCCTCGGCGATGTCGTCCGCCTGCTCGATGGCCATCTCCGGACCGATGGCCCGCGGAATCGCCAGGCGCTGGACGAGGCTGTCGTCGCCGGCGACGCGGCGGAGCTCTGCGCCGGCGATGTCGACCACGTACAGGCCGACGCGACAGCCTGCCCGCTCTGTCGCCACATCGACGATGTGCTCCGCAAGGTCGTACACGGGGACGTCGCGTAACAGGTCACCGGCAGAGGGATTATCGGACCCGGACAGGCCCATCAGCCTAGAGCCGTCGATCGCTTGTCCCCGGATTGGGGTAAGCCGTTGTGCCATGGGAGCGAGGGACCTCCTGCAGGTCGAGCGCTCCGACCAGGAGGGTGTGGCCGTCCTGCGGCTGCGTGGTGACCTCGACATCGCGACAGCCGGCCACGTTCCCGAGTCCGTGGCGCCGATCGTGCGGGAGGGCATCAAGCGGCTCGTGGTCGACCTGCGCGAGGTGCAGCTGATCGACTCAGTCGGCGTACGCGCCCTGCTGCACGTCCGCCGGCGCGTCTGGCGCAACGACGGTGCTGCAGCGTTCGTCTGTGCCGAGGAGCCGACCGGCCGCGTCCTGCGCGTGATGGGCCTCTACGACGTCCTTCGGTGCACCGATAGCTTCGACGAAGCGCTGGCGCGCGTCCGCGGCGACTAGCGACCTCTGGGGCCCACCCCGCGCAGCCCCCTCCGCGCTCTCGTGGACGACAAGCGACCAAGTGGCCGGCTCGCTCCGTGGGTTGTGTCGAGCCGCCGCCGCTCCCGAGCTCATGCGACAAGCCTCCGCGTCCATGCGGATGGAGGATCACGGGCCATCCCTGGCGACCGTGAGTGGCGCCGCGGCGACGGGCTCGGGGACTTCAACTCCCGCTGGCCCCGAAGGTTGCGAAACCCGCGGATGGGCACTCGGAGATCCTGGACCCTCGACGCGGTCTGTGCGGTTCGCAGAAATCCCCAGTTCTGGGGATCGACAACGTCGGCGCGGTTGTTGATCCTGTGCATCGTGCGGGAGTACCGGCTTTTCCTCTGCGACGACGACGACGCCTATCGGCTGCTGCTGCGCGAGGTCCTCAGTGCCGATGGCTTCGAGATCGCGGGCGAGGCAAGCGACGGCGAGGCTTGCATCAGGGCCATCGAAGAGACCGACGCGGACGTCGTGCTGCTGGATCTCAACATGCCCGGCAAGAACGGCTTTGAGGCCCTGCCGGAGCTACGTCGCCGTCGTCCCGACATCAACGTGATAGTGCTCAGCACGGCGCAAGATCAGGCGTCCGCGTCGGCCGTGCGCCGCCTCGGTGCCGCCGCCTTCTTGACGAAGCCGATGCACATCTTTGACCTGCCCGGTCTGCTGCGCGAGGCCCTCGGCGCCAATGAAATCTCCGGCGACCGGGCCGGGCAGGCCATCCACGAGCGAGCGAGCTAACCCGCCTGGTGATCGTGAATGGCGCGCCACTCGATGCGCAGGGCATAGCTCGTCAACGCCATATGCAGCCCGATGATCTCCCGCGCCAAGAGCCGGGCCGACGCCTGGTCCACGCAGGCGCGAAAACGCTCCTCAAGACCCCGCAAGCGCTCCCGCGCGGCAGCCGCTTGGGCGGAGGTCTCGATGCGCACGCGCCTCGCCATTCCTGGCTGCGTACCGGACCGCGCGCTAAACCGCGAGTCATCGAGTTGGTTCCGGACATGCGACGGCGTTCAGGGCTGCGAGCGGCGCTCAATGTGGAGCGGCCCGCGACAGCGCGCGCATTGTGCCCACGTGCTGGTGAGATGCGCGATCGCGCTGTACCAGACCGTTCCGCATGAGGCGCAGCGCATCGCGTTCGCGGCCATCCGCGCCGATGGGTCGGTCCGGCGCTCCTCGGCGGCCACGTGCTCAGTCAAGGGACGACACCCCGAGACGCTGTGCAACCGCATCGACCCGCGCCATTGCGTCCGGCACAGGGGTCTCCAGCGCCACGGAAACCTCCTGCGCGAACAACTCGCGGGAGACCGGTACTCCTTCCACGCAGGCTCGCCGAACGACCGTGAGTGCCGCAGCTGCGACACAGTCCCTCTCGAATTCGTCCGGCTTCCGGGCGTGGAGTGCCTCGGGGTGCATTTCCGCCTCGTCCCTGCCGTGGTCGGGGGAAGCTCCCACGGCGGTCAGGGTTGTATTCCAACCTTTGCCCCAGGTCAGCGAGGGTAAACATAAGGATTGCCCTTTTGCCGGCACGTACCGCCTGGCGGCGCCAGGCCCTGCGGCCGCAGCAGCATCGTCAGCACCAGCAGGAACCCGAACACGCCGGACGAGACCGCCCGCAGGTCGATCCCGACGGGCTCCAACAGCCGGCTGAGCTCCGGTAGCCCGAAGCGGTTGAGCATCGACAGGCAGATTACGCCCACGACGGCGCCCCAGATGCTCCCGGCGCCGCCGACGATGACCATGCAGAGGATGAACG
>VAYD01000165.1 GCA_005883905.1 Actinomycetota bacterium | reverse complement strand
ATGGTTGCGGTGATCGGGCGCTCGGGTTCGGGGAAGTCGACGCTGCTGCATCTGCTCGGCGGGCTCGATACGGCTGACGAGGGCAGGATCGTGGTCGGCGGGCAGCCGCTGACAGGGGCATCGGAGCGCGAGCTCACGCGCATCCGGCTGCGCAGCGTCGGCTTCGTGTTCCAATCCTTCGAGCTGATCGAGGAGCTGACCGGCGAGGAGAACGTCCTGCTCCCCACCAAGCTTCCCGGGGCGCCGCCGGGCGGGGCGATGCGCGCGCGGCGCCTGATCGGGGAACTCGGCGTGGCATCCGTCGCGCAGCGGTCGCCGCACGAGCTCTCCGGCGGGGAGCAGCAGCGCCTGGCGATCGGCCGCGCGCTGGTCAACGACCCGGTCCTGGTCCTGGCCGACGAGCCGACGGGCAACCTGGACACCAGCTCCGCCGCGACTGTGCTCGCGACGCTGCGCGCAATCGCCGACCAGGGACGCGCCGTGATGCTCGTCACCCACGAGGAGCACGCGGCCTCCGAGGCTGACCGGGTCCTGCGCCTCGTCGACGGGCGGCTGGAGGGCCCCGGGGTTCGCGTCGAACCCTATGCGGAGCGCAACGGATGAGCGACGCCCTGTGGGCGGCCCTGCACGGCGTGCGCGCCCGGCGCGGACACGCCGTCCTCGTCGGGATGGGGATCGCGATGGCCGCCGCGATGCTCGCGACAGCAGCAACGGTCGGATACGGGCTCTCGACCGGCTTCTCGCGCAGCGCCGGCGCCGCGGACCTGCCCGACGTGATCGCGCGGTTCGACGCGCAGCCGGCCGGCCGGATCGCGAGCCGCATCGCCGCGCTCCCCGGCGTCGCCGCGTACACGCTGAGCGATGAGCACACGGGCGTACAGCTGTCCGCGGGCGGGGACAGCAGCGGCAGTGGGGTCGTCGAGGAGATCGGCCCCGGCCCGCGCGGCTATTCGATCGTGTCGGGCCACGATCTCTCGGACGCGGCCGGGGGCGTCGTCCTCGAGCAGGGCGTCGCGAGCGCCTGGGGCCTGCGGGTCGGCGACACGATCGAGGTCGGGGCGTTTGGGCCGCAGCAAATCGTCGGGCTGGCGCAGGCGCCTGACAACGTCGCGTTTCCGCTGGCCGAGCCTCGGCTCTACGTCATGGCCGGCGCGCTGCAGGCACGCCTCCCCCAGCTGTCGGAGGCGCAGATCCAGCGCCTGTCGCGGCAGCTGCACGTCTCGCGCGACGAGGTGCTGCGGCGCCTCGCTCGGATCAAGCGGCGCGCCCAGGCTCCAGGCGCCGTCAACCTCGCGAAGATCTGGCTGCGCGATCCGGCGCAGCTCGACGCGGTGCTCGTCCAGGCGCGCGCGACCGGCTACGGCGTGCACGGCCTGCGCTTCATCACCCGCAGCGGAGTGCGCGTCCTGATCGATCAGGCCGCCGGGATCGTGATCGCGCTGCTGGGCGCGCTGTCGGCGATCGCCCTGCTCACCGCAGGCGTGATGCTCGGCGCCGCCGCGCGCGCTGAGGTGCAGCGGCGGCTGCGGGCGATCGGCGTCCGGCGCGCGATCGGCTCAACCCGCCGCCAGGTGGCGCTCGTCTCGGCACTGGAGATGCTGATCGTCGCCGTGCCCGCAGCCGCGCTCGGGGTGGTGGCCGGCGCGCTGGCTGCAAACGGCCCCGACACACGCTTGCTTGCCCTCCTCAACGAGCGGGGGCCTGGCGGCGCGCTGTGGCTCCCGCTGGCGGGGTGCTTCGCGCTCGCGGTGCTGCTCCCCACGATCACGAGCACCTGGCCTGCATGGCGCGCGGCGGGACGCAGGCCGGTCGAGCTGCTGCGCGGCGCCGAGCTGCGGGGGGGCGGGCGCGCCGCGGCGCGCCCGCGGCGCGGCGGGCTGGTCCGTCTCGGCGCCAGGCTCGTCGCCGCCCGGCGCGTGCGCCTCGTCGCGACGCTGACGATGCTCGGCGCCTCGGCGGCATTCGTCCTTCTCCTGCTCGCGCTTGCCAGCGAGCTCTCTGCGCTCGAAAACGATCCCGCGACGCTCGGCCGCCGCTACCAGCTGACCGACTCGCAGCCCGCGTCGGCCGTGCAGCAGGTCCGCGAGACCGCGGGCGTGGCTGACGCGGCGCCGCGCTACGACGTCACTGCGGTGGACTCGTTCTCGCTCGGGGAGACGGTCGACGTCATCGCGTACCCAGGTGACCACACCCCGTTCGAGGCGCCGCCGCTCGTCGACGGACGGCGCCTACGCGGCACCCATGAGGCAGAGGTGGGAAACGGCCTGGCGCAGGCACTCGGCCTGAGCGTTTCCTCCACATTGGCGCTGGCGCTGCCCGGCGGAGACGAGCTGCGCCTACGCGTGTCGGGCATCGTCAGCGCGCTCGACCACGACGGGCGCGTGGCGTACATCCCCGCCGCGGCGCTTCTCGCACACGATCCGTCCGCGCCGGAGCAGATCGCCGTTCGCCTGAAGCCGGGCGCGGACGCCGCAAGCGTCGCGAGCCGGCTCGAAGGCGCGGGAGGTGGCGTCTCAGGGACGCGGACGATCACCGGTAGGGGCGACGCCCTCGTCCGGGCCTTGACCGCGGTACTGCGGGCGGTGGCCCTGATCGACGGGCTCGTGTGCCTCTACACGCTCATCCAGGCTCTGGCCCTGACGGCGCACGAGCGCCGTGGCACGATCGCGGTCCTGCGCGCGTCGGGCGCCGGTGGCGGCGGCGTGCGCCTGCTGCTCGCGGGCGCGGCGCTCGCCGTCGTCGCACCCGCGGCGCTCGTCGCGGTGCTGCTGGAACGCCTCCTGCTCGGGCCGCAGCTGGGCCACATCGCGGCCGGCTACGTCTCGCTTGCGCTCGCTGCGGGTCCGGTCGAGGTCGCTGCCGTCATCGTGGGACTTGCCCTGCTCTCGGCGATCGCCGTCTGGTGGGTGGCGCGCCGCGCCTGCCGCGAGCCGATCGTGGCGGGGCTGCCATGAGGGAACCCGCGATCACCCGCCGCCAGGCGATCGCCGGGATCGTGGGCGGCACGCTGGCGCTCTGGCTCGGTGCCTGCGGCGGCGGCGCGAGGCCGTCTGCGAGCGGCTCGACGCTCGAGAGCATCTGGGGCGACCCATCCGGGAGCGGCGTCCTGCGCGTGACGGGCGGCATCCCGCTGATCGACCGCACCGACCTTGCCCCGCGGGCTGCGCCGGTCGCGGTGCTCGCAACGCTCGCCCACGTCAGCGACGCGCACGTGCTCGACGCCGAGTCGCCGGCCCGCGTCCCGTTCCTGGCCCGGCTCGGACCGCCCTTCACCTCGACCTTCCGCCCGCACGAGACGCTGACCGCCCACGTCCTGGCAGGCGCGGTGCGCGCCATCGGCGCGCTCGCGCCCGACGCGGTCATCCAGGGCGGCGACCTGATCGACAACGCGCAGGCCAACGAGCTCACGCGATCGCTCACGGTGCTGACCGGCGGCGCTGTCGATCCCGGAAGCGGCGCGCCCGGCTACCACGGGATCCAGCAGGCCGGCAATCCGGACCCGTTCTACTACCGGCCCGACCTCGACGCGCCCCGCCACCCCGGACTGCTCGAGGCGGCGACCGCGCCGTTTCGCGCGCGGGGCCAGGCCACCGGCCACATCTGTCCGGTGCTCGGCGATCACGACCTGCTCGTGCAGGGCATCGTGGCGCCGACCGCGCTCACGCGCCAGATCGCAATCGGCGACCGCGCGGTGTGGGAGCTGCCCTCGCATCTGCGGGTTCCGGTCACCGCCGCCGCCTCTGCCGTGTCCCCTGATGGCATCGCCCGCCCTGCGCCCGTGAACTCGCTGATCGAGCAGCTCGCCGCCGACGCGGGCGTCCGTGTGACGGCTGATCCCGATCGGCGCGAGCACGACGCCGCCGAGGCGGTCGGCAGGCTGCGCGTGGCTGCCGGCGGTTCCTCCGGCGGCGCGCTGCTCGACTACAGCCTCGACCTCGGCGAGCACGTGCGGCTCGTCGTGCTCGACCTCGTTCGCCGCGGCGGGGGCTCGGGCGGACTCGTGCACGCCGGGCAGCCGCAGTGGCTCAGGGAGCAACTCGCGACCGCCGGCACGCGCTGGGTGCTGGTCGTGTCCCATCAGCCGCTCACCAGCAGTGCCGGGGGCGGCGCGCTGCTGCGCGTCCTCGACCGCCATCCGCGGGTGCTGGCCGCCATCTGGGGCCATACGCACCGCAACCGCGTCGTGCCTCGCCGCAGCGCCGGCGGCGGCTACTGGCTGATCAGCACGTGTTCGCTGATCGACTTCCCACAGCAGGCTCGCGCCCTGCAGGTCGTCGCCACCGCCGGCGGCGGCGTCGCGCTGCGCACGTGGATGCTCGACCACGTCTCCAAGGACGGGCTCGGCGACGTCTCCCGCCAGCTCGCATACCTCGACGCCCACGGCGGGCGCCCGCAGGGCTTCGCCGGCGGCAGGCTCGACGCGAACGTCATCCTTCACCGTGCCTGAAGCATGATCTTCGTCGTCGGAGCCACAGGTAAGGTCGGCCGCCACGTCGTCGCGGGACTGCTCGAGCGAGGCTCGGGGGTACGGGTGCTGGTGCGCGACCCCAGTCAGGCCGAGCTCCCGCCAGACGTCGATGTGGTGCGCGGCGACCTCACGGATCCGCACGGCCTCGCCGAGCACCTCGCAGACGTTGAGGCCGTGTTCCTCGTCTGGCCGTTCTTCGCTGCGGACGGCGCGGATGAAGTCGTCGGCATCCTTGCGAGGAGCGCCCGGCGCATCGTCTACCTGTCGGCTGAGGCCGCGGCCAGGCGACCCGATTCCTTCTGGGCTCGCGTCGAGCACGCCGTCGAACGCTCGGCAAGCGAATGGACGTTCCTGCGACCGACCGGGTTCGCAGCCAACACGCTGATGTGGGCCGACCAGATCCGCGCATCCGGCGTCGTGCGCTGGCCTTACGGGGAGGCCGCCCGCTCACTCATCCACGAACGCGACATCGCCGACGCCGCGGTCCTTGCGCTCACCGAGCAGGGACACACCGGCGCACGCCACGTCCTCACCGGGCCACGGACGCTGACACAGGCCGAGCAGGCGCACGCGATCGGAGAGGCGCTCGGCCGACCGGTTCGCTGGGAAGAGCTCTCGCGCGAGGACGCCGAGCGCGAGCTCGCGGGCGAGGTCCCAGACACGGCGCTGGACACGTGGGCGGGGTTCGTCGAGACGCCCGAGATCGTCACCTCGACGGTGCAGGACGTCACGGGCAGGCCCGCGCGCCCGTTCCAGGAATGGGCACGCGATCACGCGGACGACTTTCGCTGAGGACAGATTCCACGCTCCCTGCGGTGGGTAGGCGCGAGGACATGCTCACCCTGACTCCAACCGCGGTAGAAGCGGTGCGACAGCTCGTCGCGGCGGCGCCGATCGACGAGGACGGCGGCATCCGGATCTCTGGCGAGCAGACGCCGGACGGCGCGATCCTGCAGCTCACGCTTGTCGACGCTCCCGAGGTCAGCGACGAGTCCGTCGACGAAGCCGGCGCCCACGTCTTCCTGGAGCCGTCGGCTGCGGAGTTCCTCGACGACAAGATCCTCGACGTCGAGCAAGGAGAGGGCGGTCCAACGTTCACGATCAAGGAATCCTTCGACCCGGGAACCAACGGTCACCCGCCTGACTGATCGGGCGGTGCTCAGCGCTTCTGAGCGTCGAAGCGCTCCAGGCCGTCGTCCGGGATGTCGTCCCAGACCGCCTTCGACGCGACGAACGTGTGGAACTGCGGGCGGATGCCGGGGTCGTCGTCGAGTGAGCCGAGCCGGATCGACACCTCGGGGCCCTCGGGCCAGGTGCCGCCGAAGAGGCTCGAACCGCACACGCGGCAGAACGCCTTGGCCATGCCGCCGCCCGGCGGCCGATAGGTCTCGACGAGATCGGCGCCGCTGAGGAGCCGGAACGCCTCCCGCGGCACGCGTCCCTGCGCCGAGGCCGAACTGCCCGAGTGCTTGCGGCAGCGCGAGCAGTGGCAGTAGTTCGCGCGCAGGAAGGGCGCCGTCAGCTCGAAGCGCACGCGGCCGCACACGCAGCTCCCGCGGACCGGGTGCGAAGCGGACGGCCCGGACATGCCCGGAGGATACGAGCGGTCAGGCCGGGACCTCGACTCGGCGGCGTTCGGCCGACGACTGCTCGATCGCGTCGAGGAGACGGTGCCGGCGCACGGCGTGGTCGAAGTTCGAGCCCTGGGGACTGTCGGTTCGGACCGCCGCCGCGAGGTCGGCGTACACACGGCCGACACGCGCGACCGAGTCGTCTGGCCGGCCCGACACGTCCTCCGCATCGTCTCCGTCCGTCACGATCCGCAACGCGATCGCCGCCGCGGCCAGGCTCGGCGCCGCTGTGATCTCGAGCAGGCCGTCCGTGCCTCGCACCTCGATCACCAGGCCCGGACGCGCGGCGCTCGCGCCCTGGACGTGCGCGGTGACGACGGCGCCATCGCCTGCGAGGCCGGCGATCGCGATCTGATCGGGGCTCGTCACCGGGATCGTCTTGCCGGTGTCGGCGACGACCGCCTCGGGGAACTGCGTCGCGACGGTCGCGGAGAGCGATTCGAATTCGCCGATCACCGCCGCCAGCGTGTCCAGCGCGTGGCCGGCGGTCACCGTCAGCAGGTTGGTGCCGTTGACGGCGTCCGCGAGCCAGGCTTGAGCCGCCGCCACGGTCGGTCCGCCCATGCCCGAAGCGCTGCGCAAGGTCGCGGACAGCACGCGCCCGATCCGGCCCTCCGCAAGCAGCTCGCGGGCGCGTTGGATCTGCGTGCTGCGCGCATTCTGCAGGCCGACCACCGTGTGCAGCCGCCGCTGCGCCGCAAGGTCGCGCAGCGCCACCGCCTCGTCGGTGTTCACGCCCAGCGGCCACTCCGAGTACACGTGCTTGCCGGCCTCCAGCGCAGCGCGCACCAGCGCGAAGTGCTCCGGGACCTTGACGGCCACCGTGACCGCTTCGACCTGCGGGTCGGCGATCAGCTCGAGCGGATCCGCGTAGGCGTTGCGCGCGCCGAACTGCTCCGCGGCCTCGGCGGCGGAGTCGATCCGCGTCGTGGCCACCGCGGCGAGCTCGACGTCGTCGCTCGCTGCAACCGCGGGCAGATGCGCGCGAGACGCCCACCCGCGGTGAGGATTGGCGCCGATGATCCCGAGACGCAGCGGTGCGCTCACTCATCCATGGAAGCAAGCGGCGCTGCTCGGCGCGGTCGGACTCCAGTCGTTCTCCGGGTCCGCGTCGTGGGAGCGCGGCGGATCGGCGCGCGCGGCAGCGCGGAGCGGGCGTGTTCCTCGATGGCGAGGCGAGCATGGTGAGCGGCGATCGGCAACATCGGGATGCCTCCTTGATCGATTCAGAACTGAATCGATACAGTATCACGTTTGACTGAATCGATCAAGCGAACGGCGTAGCATGCGCGCGGTGGCGGACAAGCCCACCCTCGCCACCATCGCCGAGGCCGCCGGGGTGTCGCGCACGACGGTCTCGAACGCGTACAACCGGCCCGATCAGCTGACCCCGCAGCTGCGCCGGCGCATCCTCGATGTCGCACGCCGGCTCGGCTACCCGGGTCCTGACCCCGCCGGCCGCCGCCTGCGCCAGGGTCGCGCCGGCGCGGTCGGCGTGCTGCTCACCGAGCGCCTGTCCTACGCGTTCGCCGACTCGGCTGCCGTCGCGTTCCTCGAGGGTCTCGCGCGCCGCTGCGAGGACGCCGCGCAGGCGCTCCTGCTGCTGCCGCTCGCGCGCGGCGAGGAAGGGGCGGCCGTCGTGCGCCAGGCGGCCGTCGACGCCTTCTGCCTGTACTCGATGCCCGACGTCCACCCCGCGCTCGACGCGACGCGGCGACGTTCGTCGGCGTCGAGGATCGCGTCGGAGCGCGTGCCGTCGCGGAGCACCTCGTCGCGCTCGGCCACCGCCGCGTCGCGGTGATCGTGCCGACGCTGGTCCTCGACGGCCGCGAGGGGCGCGTTGACGCCGAACGCCTGAAGAAGGCCGCCTACCACGTCGACCGGGAGCGGCTCGAGGGCGTCCGCGAAGGGCTCGAGGCCGCGGGCATCGCCTGGGAAGAGGTGGCCATCGAGGAGCGCGCGAACAGCCAGGAGGCGGGCGCGGACGCCGCCCGGGTGCTGCTGACCGAGACGCCGCGGCCAACTGCGCTGGTCGCCACGACCGACCAGCTCGCCCTCGGCGCCCTGCGCGGCGCGCGTGAGCTCGGCCTCGCGGTTCCGGCCGACGTCTCCGTGACGGGCTTCGACGACATCGCCGAGGCGGGGCGCTCGCAGCCGCCGCTGACGACGGTCCGCCAGCCGCTCGTGCAAAAGGGCGCAGTTGCGGGAGACCGTCTCTTCGCGCTGCTCGCCTCCGAGCCGGCGGCGGACGCCGTGCTGCCCGTGGAGCTCGTCGTCCGGGCATCGACGGCGCGGCCGCGTTCATCCGATTCGGGTGATGCGCGGGGCCGGCATGAGGGCTAGCGTCGCCTCATGGCTGCCACCCCCGCAACGAGCCGCTCCCAGTTCGGCGCCGGCGAGTTGTTCCTGGCGGATTCGCGACTTGCGTTCGCCGTCCTCAACGTGGCGCGCGTTCGGATCCTGCAGCGCCTCTTCGGCATATCGCCACAGCAGGCGAACCTCCTCACGTTCGTCATGGCCGTCACCGCCGGGCACACGGCGGCGAAGACCGCCGGCCGCGTGGTCAGCGCGCCGCTGCGGATCTCCGGTATGGACGTTGCGATGGGCGGCTTCCTGGCCCGCGAAGGGGCGGTCGGCGTCGCAGGGCCGAGCGCCGGCGAGATCTCGCCCTTCGCGACGCTGGTGACGATCGGGCTCGCGGGTGGCCTTGCGATCCCCGCGCTGCGGCGGCTGTCGCACACGCTTCGCGCCACCGAGCGGCGCGTACGCACGCTGCGCGAGCGTCAGTACAGCAACGCGCGTCAGGCGATGGCCGCGGCGCTGGCGCGATCGGGCAACGCAGGCGGCTGATCGCAGCGAGCGACCGTCACGTGCTCGCCCCGTCCGGCGACCAGATCGAGATCGGGCTCGGCGACCAGCGCGTCGTCGTCGTCGAGGTCGGCGGCGGGCTTCGCAGCTACGAGGCCGGCGGCAGGGCGGTGCTCGACGGCTACGCGGCGGACGAGATGTGCGCCTCGGGCCGCGGACAGGTGCTCGCGCCCTGGCCCAACCGCCTCGAGGACGGTAGCTACGAGTTCGGCGGGCGCCGCCATCAGCTCCCGCTCAACGAGCTCGACAAGCGCGACGCGATCCACGGCCTGGTCCGATGGGCGGCATGGACCGTGCGCGAGCGCGAGCCGCACCGGGTCGTGATGGCGCACGTCCTGCACCCGCAGCCGGGCTATCCGTTCTCGCTCGAGCTGAGGATCGAGTACCTGCTGTCGGACGCCGGGCTGTCCGTCACGACGACGGCCACGAACGTCGGTGCCGAGCCGTGCCCTTACGGCGCCGGCGCGCACCCGTACCTGACCCTTGGAACCGAGCGCGTCGACGGCCTCGTGCTGCACGCGCCCGCGGGCACGGTGCTGGAGGAGAACGACCGCGGCATCCCGATCGGGCGCTCGGCGGTCGAGGGCACCGAGTACGACTTCCGCCGACCGCGGGCGATCGGCGCGGTCGTGCTCGACCACTGCTTCACGGATCTCGCGCGCGACGACGACGGGCTGGCGCGCGTGACGCTCGCACATCCCGACGGCGCGCCGGAGGCCACGCTCTGGATGGACGAGAGCTACACCTTCCTGATGCTGTTCACCGGCGACCCGCTCCCCGACGTCAGCAGGCGCAGCCTTGCCGCGGAGCCGATGACCTGCCCGCCCAACGCGTTTCACACGGGCGAGGGG
>VAYD01000438.1 GCA_005883905.1 Actinomycetota bacterium | reverse complement strand
TCCTCGCGGGCTGCGGCGGCGGTGGCAGCGCGGCGACGACCGCCACAACGGCCACGCACGCGAGGGCATCGAGATCCACGCCGGCCGTCGTGCACCACGGCCCGCGCCGCACGGCCGTCCCGATCCTGATGTACCACCTCGTCAACACGCCGCCGCCCGGCACCGCCTACCCGGAGCTGTGGGTCCCCGCCGACGCGTTCCGCTCGCAGGTGCAGGCGCTTGCCGACGCGGGCTACCACGGTGTGACGCTCGACGAGGTGCTTGCCAACTGGCAGCACCGGATCGCGCTGCCGAGCAAGCCGATCGTGTTCTCGTTCGACGACGGCTACGGCAGTCAGGCGCGCAACGCGATGCCGATCCTGCGCAGCACCTGTCGGTGGCCGGCGGCATCACGAAGAGCCAGGTGCGGCGGCTGATGAGGGCAGGGTGGGAGATCGACGCGCACACGATCACGCACCCCGACCTCACGACATTGGATGCCGGCTCGCTGCGCCATGAGGTGTCCGGCTCGCGCGCCGCGCTGCGCCGCGACTTCGGCGTGCCGGTCGACAACTTCGCCTACCCGGCCGGGCGCTACGACCCGGCCGCCGAGGCCGCGGTCCGCGCCGCGGGCTTCCGGACCGCCGTCACGACGGAGCTCGGGCTCGCGCACATGAACGCCGACCGCGCGGCGCTCCCGCGGGTGCGGGTCAACGGCACCGACTCGGCGGCCGCGGTGCTCCAGGCGGTTGAATCCGCCCAGTGAGCGCGATCAGCGACATAACGATCCGCGCGCCCACGCGCGGCAACCGCAAGCTCGAGAAGCTGTTCGCGGCCGTCAACTCCGACGATCAGATCAAGGCGTGGTGGCATGCCGCAGGCGTCAACGCCGAGCGCCTGGACATGAGCGACCACTCGTGGGTCCACATCCAGATCGTCACGAACATCGCGCTGCGCCTGGCGCGGCTGCTGTTCCGCCGCGGGATCCAGCCGAGCGTGGTCAAGGACCACGGGATGACCGCGCGCGACGCCGAGGTCGTCATCGCCGCCGGCTCGCTCCTGCACTGCCTCGGGATGGCGATCCACCGCACCGACCACGAGCGCTACAGCCTGTTCCTGGCGGCCGACAAGCTGCCCGCGCTGCTCGCCAGCGCCTACGACGATCCCGAGCGCACGCTGATCGCGGCGGAGGCGATGCACGCGATCATCTCCCACCGCACCCAGGGCAAGCCGTTCACCGTCGAGGGCGCGATCGTGCGGGTCGCCGACGCGCTGGACATGGCGCAGGGCCGGGCGCGCGTCCCGTTCGAGGCCGGCCACGCGAACATCCATTCGCTCTCGGCCTACGCGATCGAGGACGTGACGATCTCCGCCGGGCGCGAGAAGGCGGTGCGCGTCGAGATCGCGATGTCGAACTCCGCAGGCATCTTCCAGGTCGACGAGGGCCTGGGATCGAAGCTCCGCGGCACGCTGCTGGAGGAGCACATCGAGGTCATCGCGCGCATCGAGGCCGAGCACGAAAAGCGACTCGTGCCGATCTTTCGGCTCTAAGTCGGTGTTGACTTCGGTGGCAGACCCGGAGAAGGTCTGCATCTAGGGGCGGACATCCCGACTCTCCACGGAGGGAACTTCATGAACTTCAGGCACGCCGGATGCTGTGCGGTACTTGTCAGCCTTGTCTTCGCTGCATCGGCCGTTGCTGACACGACGGTCAGCGTCTCGCCCGCCGGGCTGGGGCCGTGGCAGAGCGTCGTCAGCGACACCCACGGCAACTTCGTCACCAACACCGACGCCACCGTTTCGTGGGGCGTCAACCCGCCGGGCGCTCCACTCGGCACGGGCTCGGTCACGCTCGACACCGGCACCGAGCACGGTGACTCGGCGCCGCAGCTCGTCGACCAGGCGCTCGCCGGCACGCAGCTGGCGGCGCTCAAGACGCTGAGCTATTCCACGCTCGGCACGCTGATCGCCGGGCCGAACCTGCAGGGCCAGCTGCCCTACCTGGTGCTGACGCTCGACCTCAACGGCGACGGCACCGAGGACGACTCGATCGTCTTCGAGCCGATCTACCAGCATGGCTACCGCTCCGACCTGCCCGACCAGGGCGCGATCCAGACGGACGTCTGGCAGAACTGGGACGCGCTGCACGGCGGCTGGTGGTCGTTCAGCGGCAACCTCGCAGGCGCGAGCCCGGGCTTCGGCGTCAAGTCGATCCCGCAGATCCTGGCGGCGGCGCC
>VAYD01000164.1 GCA_005883905.1 Actinomycetota bacterium | reverse complement strand
AACAGGACGGTTGCGCTCCGATGGATCGACGCGTTCAACGCCCGCGACGACGCGGCTGAGGCGGCGGCCCGGACCTCCGGCTACATCGCGCACGCGCCCGACAGCATCCAGACCGCCGCGCTCGACAGCGACGCCTGGGTCGAGTTCCTGGGTGTCTTCCTCGAAGGCTTCCCCGACCTCCACCTCGAGGTGCTGGGCTCCTCGGCCGACGAGGGGATGGTCGCGCAGCGCATCCTGTTCACCGGCACCGGCCGCAAGGTCCGGTTCTCCGCCCTGGAGCTCAACAGGATGGTCGACGGGAAGGTCGCCGAGCACTGGTTTCAGCTCGACTCGGTGACGCTCTTCGAGCAGCTTGGCCTGCGCGTCGTTCCGGGCCCGCGATTGCTGCCACGGCTCCTGGCCTCGCCCGTCATGAGGTGGTTGGGGAGGGGGCGGCGCGCGACCTCGTGATAGGGACGACGTGTCGAGTCGCCGGTCAGTCGCATGCTTCCGCGGAATCGCCCACTGCGAGCCGTATGTCGCACCGATTCCAACCCGCCGTCTCCACTTGCGCGAGAGCCAGCGCGCGGGCTGAGCAGCGCCCGTCGCGGTACCCTCGGCCGATGGCCGACGACGACATCTCGATCGGGGACCGTGTGACCGTCTCCGAGGAGCGGTACGCGCTCGAGGGCATCGTCTTCGACTTCCCGAACCGCAACAAGGCGATCGTGGCGGTCGTCGACCGCGACCGCGGCCCTGTGCTGCGCACGGTCCCGAGGGACGCGCTGGCCCCGCGCGACAAGGACGCGGACACGGACGCTGCCCTGCGCCTGCTGATCCGCCGCTCCGCTGTGGGCCAGCGAGGCGGCGGAGCGACGGGCGGTGGCGGGGGCGTCGGCGGGCGGGCGGGCCACACGCGCGGCACCGCGCACCGCGCCACGGGTCGCTGACGCGGCGCTCCGAGCAGGTACGCCAGCGCTCGAGCCTCCGGTGTCGTGCGCATTCGCGCTCGCCCGCCGTCTCCTAGGGAGCGGTACCCGCGGCGACGAGCAGCTCACAGGGACCCTCGAAGCCATCCGCCGTCTCGTACCGTGAGAGCTCGCGCTCGATCTCGCTCCACGCCTCCTCGCGCTCGGCTTCGCTCAGCCCCGCAAGCATCTGGTGCAGGGCCCCGAAGGACTCGCGCGCGAAGCGGACGAAGTCGGCGGTGGACGGTAGCCGCAGGGGAGCGGCGACCCGCCGCGCCTCGACGTCGGTGAAGCCCGCCCGCTCAAGGGCCGCCTCGACCACACCGGGGGCGCCGAGGCTGAACGGGCCCGGCTGGCCTTGCGCCGGCGCCGGCAGCTGCGCCCGGCGGCGAATGACCGACACCGGGATCGAGAAGAAGCCGTTGGCTTCGGGTGTCGAGTAGACGATCCCCGCCAAGCGGCCGCCCGGCCTGAGCGCGAGCCGCATACCGACGAATGCGGCGTGCTGGTCGGGGAAGTAGATGAAGCCGACGCGCGAGATGACCGCGTCGAACGTGCCCGGCGGCACGTCCAGCTGCTCGCCATCGACCACTCGGGTCTCGACGTTGCGCAACCCGGCTTCGCGTGCGCTGCGCTCGGCGAAGTCGAGGATGTTGCTGGAGATGTCGGTGGCCAGGACATGACCGTCGGGCCCGGCGCGCCGCGCCGCCGCGAGCGTCTGGCCCCCGGCGCCGGCTGCCACGTCGAGCACCCGCGCCGCCGGGACGACGCCGGCCATGTCGAGCATCGTCTCGGTTGCCGCTCCCAGCCAGGCTTCCAGTGTCGGGGCCCAGCGGTGCCAGGGCTCGGCTGCGGTCTGCCATTGGTCGGTCGTTGTGCGCTTGTAAGCAACCGGGTCGAATGGCGCGGTGCTCATGTCAACCTCCGAAACTGGGGTTCGAATCGCGGCGCCAAGCATCCCAGTTCCTCCAGGGCGGGACTTCGCGTAAGGTCGCGACCTTGGGTGGCCAGGCTCAGTCCGGGCACGGCTCCGACGCCCTGGGCGTGATCGCGGACGCACGGGCGCGCGCGGGCGAGGAGCTGGCGCTGGCGGCGCGCCATCTCGACCCGTCGCTGGTCGATGTGCTGCGGATTCTCGGCTTCGACAGGGAATACACCTCGGCGAGGGGCTCCCACCTCTACGACGCCGACGGCCGCGCCTACCTCGACTTCCACACCGGCGAGGGGTTCGCGAGCCTCGGCCACAACCATCCCGGCGTGCGCGAGGTGCTCGAGGCCGCCCTTGCCGAGGATCTGGTCGACGGCGTGCAGCTGCACTACTCGACGCTCGCCGGCATGCTCGCCGAGGAGCTCTCGGCGCGGCTGCCGCGCGGGCTCGACGCCGTGTTCTTCGCAAGCACGGGCGCCGAAGCCGTCGACTCGGCGATGAAGTTCGCGCGGGCGGCGACGCGCCGGCCGCGGCTCGTCTCGTGCGACAGCGGCTTCCACGGGGTCACGTTGGGGCCGCTCTCGCTCGTCGGCGACGACTTCTTCAAGGAAGGCTTCGGCCCGCTGCTGCCGGGCTGCGCGCGCGTGCCGTTCGGCGATCTCGACCGCCTGGAGGCCGAGCTGCGCGGCAAGGACGTCGCCGCCTTCATCGTCGAGCCGATCCAGGGCCGGCTGGTGAGCACGCCACCGGCCGGCTATCTGGAGGCAGCGCAGGCACTGTGCCGCCGGTACGGGACGCTGTTCGTGGTCGACGAGATCCAGACCGGGCTCGGGCGCACCGGGCGCTGGTTCGCGCTCGAGGAGTGGGGACTGGACCCCGACTTCGTGCTCGTGGGCAAGGCGCTGAGCGGCGGCGCCATGCCGGTCGCCGCGATGGTCACCCGCCGCGCGATCCACGACCGCGCGGTGGGGACGCTCGAGCGCTGCTACGTGCATCAGTCGACGTTCGGGCGCAACCGGCTGTCGATGGCGGCAGGGCTTGCCACGCTGCGCATCATCGAGCGCGACGGGCTGGTCGGCCACGCCTCCCGCATGGGCGCGCTGCTGCGCGACGGCCTCACCGAGCTCCAGGGCCGCTACGAGATGGTCAAGACGGTGCGCGGGCGCGGCCTCATGATCGGCATCGAGCTCGGTGCGCCGAGCTCGCGGGCCGCCCGGATGAGCTGGCGGCTGATCCACCTGGCGAGCGAGGGGCTCTTCCCGCAGCTCGTCGTGATCCCGCTCCACCGCGACCACGGCGTGATCACCATGGCCGCGGGCAAGAACGACGTGATCAAGCTGCTGCCGCCGTTGACGCTCTCCGAGGACGAGGCGCGCTGCTTCCTCGCCGCACTCGACGCCGTGCTCGCCGACGTGCACGGCGGCGAGAGCCGCAACTGGGCCGTCGTGCGCGACATCGCCACGGCGACGCTGCGCCGCCGGCCCGCGCGAGAGGCGCCGGCCGAGCCCGCGCCATTTCGCGGCGGACGCATCGACCCGTCGTGCGACGATCTCTGCCTAGTCACGGGCGCAACCGGGTTCATCGGCGGACACATCGCGCAACGGCTCGTGGCCGAAGGCCGTCACGTGCGCTGCCTCGCCCGCCCGGACAGCGACACCTCGCTGCTCGAGCGGCTCGGGGTCGAGATCGCCCCCGGCGACCTTACGAGCCCGCGGTCGCTGGCTCGCGCGGCGGCCGGGTGCCGCCACGTCGTGCACTGCGGCGCGCTGGTCTCGGACTGGGCCACCGCCGACGAGATCCGGCGCGTCAACGTCGAGGGGACGCGCAACCTGCTGGACGCTTCCGCCGTCGCCGCGGTCGAGCGGTTCGTCCACTTCAGCACCACGGATGTCTATGGGTATCCCGGCGGCAGGGCGGTCGACGAGGGACATGCGGCCACGCGCTTCGCCAACTGGTACGCGCGGAGCAAGCTGGAGGCCGAGGCGGAGGTCCGTCGGGCGGAGCGCGCGCAAGGTCTCGATGCGGTCGTCCTGCGCCCGGCGACTGTCTACGGACCCCGCTCGACGGAGGTCGTCGGCGCGATCGCGCGGGCCATCCGCGGCCGCCGCATGCTCCTGGTCGGCGGCGGCGGGGCGGTGGCCGGGCTCTGCTACGTCGACAACCTCGTCGACGCCGCGCTGCTCGCGCTCGACCACGAGTCGGCGCCCGGCGGGACGTTCAACGTCAGCGACGGGCTCGACGTCACCTGGCGGCAGTTCACCGACGACCTGGCCCGCGGCCTGGGCTGTCCGCCCGTCCGCCGGAGCCTGCCGTACCCCCTGGCGAGCGGCCTCGGCTTCTCGCTCGAGCACGGGTACCGGCTGCTGCGACGGACGACCGGCCTCACGGCGCCGCCGCTGCTCTCACGCCAAGCCGTGGACGTCCTGGGTCGCGACCAGTCCTTCAGCGCTCGCCGGGCACGGGAAGTGCTCGGGTGGGCGCCGCGCGTCGGCTACGCGGCCGGCCTCGACGCGACGCTCGCCTGGCTGAACGACGAACACCACGTCGTTCCTACGCCGGCGCTTTCGTCTCCACAGCCTTGTCGAAGTGGAGGATCACGACTTCCGTGACGCGGCCCTCCTCCTTGGTGCGGACCATGCGCCCCGCCGTCTTCTGTTGGATGTCGAGGACGCGGTCCAGCGTCTTGGCCAAGAGGTCGGTCATCTGCTGGTAGCCCTTCTCGTCCAGCACCACCGGCGTCCGGCTGACGTGGGTCTGCGTGCCGTGGAAGCCGTCGCCCTCGGCTGCGGCGCGGATGTCGCGGAAGATGTGACGCAGGTTCGACTCGATGACCGAGCGGCGCGTCGACACCGGCAACTCCGCCCACGCTTCGTCGTCGAAGAAGGGACGCATGAGCGCCCGGTAGTAGTGCTCCACGGCTCCGCGACGCGGGGCCGTGCGGACCAGCTCGATGGCGCCGAGCTCCTCGAGGATCTTGACGTGGTAGCTGACGTTGGGGAGCTTCTCGTCGATCTCGGCGGCGATCTCCTTGGGGCTCGCAACCCGCTCGTTGAGGATCGCCAGGATGCGGTGGCGAAGCGGATGGGCGATGGCCTTGACCACGCGCCGGTCGACAGAGGTCTGGATGGCGGTGGGCACGGTGGATCTCCGGGTGGGGCACAGGGCAAAAGACTCAGCCGTCGGGCCCGTACATCTGCTCGACGTAGTCGTCGACCATCCGCTGCGCCGAGAACCGGGGGCCGATCGTCCGCAACGAGTGTCGCACGCGCTCGAGCCAGGGCCGCGGCGGGGCGTCGCTGTAGAAGGCCGGGACGACCTCCTGCTCGAGCAGCCGCAGCAGCTCGGCGCTGTGACGCGCGTCCTGCGCGGCGTGATCGGGATCGACCTCGCCGCTGAGCGCCCAACCGCCTGCCGCTTCGTAGGCCTCCGGCCACCATCCGTCGAGCACGCTCAGCTGGAGGCCCCCGTTGAGGGCGGACTTCATGCCGCTCGTGCCGCTCGCCTCGAGCGGCGGGCGGGGCACGTTCAGCCACACGTCGCAGCCCTGTACCAGCCGCGACGCGAGCTCGAGGTCGTAGTCGTGCAGGAAGACGATCCGGCTCCCGACGCCGGGCGCTCCGCGCAGCCCGAGCAGGCGCTGGATCAGCTGCTTGCCGGGCTCATCGCGGGGGTGCGCCTTGCCGGCGATGACGATCTGCACCGGCCGGTCGCCGTTGATCAGCGCCAATGCGCGCTCGGGCTCGTGCAGAAGCAGGTCGAGGCGCTTGTAGGTCGCCAGGCGCCGGGCGAAGCCGATCGTCAGCGCGTCGGGATCGAAGGAGCGCATGCCCGCCTCCACGTAGTCTCGCGCCTCGCCGCGCGTGAGCCGGTCGAGCGGCGCGCGGTCGCGCACGAGCTCGACGAGCCGTTCACGCTGCTGCCGGCGGACCGCCCAGAGCTCGTCGTCGCCGATCCGGTCCACGGCGGCCCAGGCGTCGGAATCGCTCACGCGCTCGATCCAGCCCTCGCCCAGGTGGCGGTCGAGGAGCGCGCGCATCGGCGCGCCGAGCCACGTCGCGGTGTGCACGCCGTTGGTCACGTACCCGATCGGCACCAGCTCGGGCGGGCGATCGGGCCACAGCGGCTGCCACATCTCGCGCGCCACCTCGCCGTGGCGAGCGCTCACGCCGTTACGGGCGCGGCTCGTGCGCAGGGCGAACTGGGTGACGCCGAACGGCTCGTCGCGCGCCTCGGGGTGGGTGCGGCCGAGGCGAGAGATCGTCTCGGGGTCGATCCCGATCTCCGCGGCGTAGGTGCCGAGGGCGTCGACGACCTGCTCGTGTGGGTACCTGTCGTTGCCGGCCGGGACCGGCGTGTGGGTCGTGAAGACCGTGCGCTCGCGCGCAGCGGCGAGCGCGTCATCCAACGACGCGCCGCGCGCCAGCTCCCTGGCCGCGAGCTCGAGCGAGACGAAGCCGGCGTGGCCCTCGTTGAGATGAACGACGCCGGGTTCGATCCCGAGCGCCTCCAGCGCGCGCATGCCGCCCAGGCCGAGCAGGGCGTACTGGGCGAGCCTCGTGTACGGGTCGCCGACGTATAGCTGGGAGGTGATCCACCGCGTGAGCCGGTCGTTCTCCGGACGCTCGGCGTCCAGCAGGAACAGCGGGACCCGCCCCACGTCGATGCGCCACACCTGAGCGGTGACGAACGCGTCGTAGATCGGGACGCGCACGGTGAGCGGCTCGCCTCCGTCGACCGTGACGAGCGCCGCCGGCATGCGTTCGGGGTCGTTCTCGATCCAGTACTCCCGCTGCCGGCCCGTGAGATCGATCTGCTGGCGGAAGTAGCCGCGGCGGTACATGAGCCCGACGCCTACGAGCGGGACGGCGCGGTCCGAAGCCGCCTTGAGCAGGTCGCCCGCGAGCGCTCCGAGCCCGCCGGAGTACACCGGCAGCGACTGGTGCACGGCGTACTCGGCGCAGAAGAAGGCGACGGGGCACTCGGGCGTGACCGGGCCTGGCAGCGGAGGTCGCGCGAGATCCAGCCGCACCGCCGCGAGCACCTCCTCGGCGCGCGCGACCAGTTGCGCATCGCCGGCGGCAATCGCCAGCGCGTCCGCCGAGACCTCCTGGAGGAGCCGCACCGGATTGCGACCGCACAGCTCCCACCGATGCGGGCTGACGGCCGCAAAGACCTCGTCGCCGCCCGGTGTCCAGGACCAGCGGTAGTTGTAGGCGAGGTCGGCGAAGGTGGCCAAGCCGTCCGGCAGCCGGGATGCAAGGCCGTTCGCCGCGCGCTCGAGATCACGCCCTCCCGCGAACACCCGCGCATGGTATGCACGGGCCGAAGGCGGTGCGTTAGCGTGGCCGCATGGCGGATACCGTGTTGGTCACCGGCGGGACCGGCTTCCTCGGCGGCTGGTGCGTGGCGTCGCTGCTGGAGCGCGGCTACGACGTGCGCACGACGGTGCGCGACCTCGCGCGCGAGGGCAACGTCCGGGAGGCGGTCGCCGCCGCGGGCGCGGAGGCCGACTCGCGGCTGAGTGTGCTCGCCGCCGACCTGACGTCGGACGCCGGCTGGCCGGAGGCCGTGGCGGGCTGCCGCTACGTGCTGCACGTCGCCTCGCCCTTCCCGCCGGTGCAGCCGAAGGACCCGGACGAGCTGATCGTGCCCGCGCGCGACGGGGCGCTGCGCGTGCTGCGCGCCGCGCTGGACGCGGGCGCGGAGCGCGTCGTGATGACGTCGTCGATCGCGGCCATCCGCGCCAACCGCCCGAGCTCCGAGGCCGCGCCATACACCGAGGCCGACTGGACCGACGGCAACGACGCCTCGCGCACGCCCTACGTACGCTCGAAGGCGCTCGCCGAGCGGGCGGCCTGGGATCACGCCCGCGCGGCCGGCGCTCACGACCGCCTCGCGACGGTCAACCCGGGGGCGATCATCGGACCGGCGCTCAACGACGACCACTCCTACTCGCTACAGGCGATCGAGCGCCTCCTGGACGGGACGCCGGCGGCGCCGAAGCTCGGCTTCACCTTCGTGGACGTCCGCGACGTCGCCGACCTCCACATCCGCGCGATGACGGCCGAGGCGGCGGGTGGCGAGCGCTTCATCGCCGCCGACGAGTGGCGCTGGCTCCCCGAGGTCGCCGCGATCCTGCACGAGCGGCTCGGCGACGCGGCGCGCAAGGTGCCCAGGCGCACGGCCCCGAACTTCATGATCCGCGCGATGGCGCTGTTCGACGGCGGGATCCGCTCGGTCGTCGGCGATCTCGGCAAGCGCTCCTGGTTCTCCAGCGAGAAGGCGCGCACCGCCAGCTCGCCGAGCCCCTGGCGCACCCAGCTCTTGAGGTCGTCGGACTGCGCGAACGGCGCGCTGTCCGCCTTGGCGCGGGCGATGACCTCGTCGGCGCTCGCCCCGGACTGCAGGCCGGCGTACAGGTAGACCAGCGCGGACGACCGCGGCCCGGCGCGGCACGTGACGGCGGTCGGGCGCGGGAGCTGGTCGAGCGCGTCGACCTGCTGCCGCGCGAGCTCCATCGTCATCTCGCGCGGGGGGTCGGAGACGATGTTCGCCGACTGCGGGACGGCGGCCTGCACGTCCGCGTAGGACATTCCGCCGTCCATCGCCGCGAACTCCTCGCCGCAGAGGAACAGCCACGAGGCGGCGTCCGCGTCGCGCGCGAACGCCGCCGGATCCGCGATCGGGCCGCGGTTGTAGGTCAGACCGGTGGGTGTCTCGAACGCCATGCGAAAGAGCATCCCACGGTTGACTCTCAGCTGACAGCCGTCGCCAGGCGCCCGAGGGTCAGCGCGCCGAGCATGAGGCCGAAGTCCCGCAGCGCGATGTCGGCGTAGCCGCCGAGCAGGAGCAGGTCGAGGATGATCCCGGCCAGCCACGCGGCGACGACGTAGGCGCCGATCCGCGGCCGGACCGCGACCAGCAGGCCTGCCGCGATCTCGACGACGCCGACCATGTGCATCGCCTGCGATGCCGTCCCCGGGATCAGATCGTTGTACTCGGACGCCAGATACTTCGTCCAGTCGGTCATGACCGAGGCGAACTTGTCGAGACCGAACAGGATCGGCGCGACCGTGAAGCCGATGCGCAGCAGCCAGAACGACTGCACGACCGGATCACGCACGTCGATCGTCGTCGACAGGGCGCGCGGCTGTGGGTGTGGGTGGGCATGAGTGCTCATGCCCGCCTCTGCGACCGCAGCGCCCGGGTTCTTACCCGGGCGCGTTGATCTCAAGGCGTCGCTACGCCGTCTCGCAGGCGAGCTCGCCGTGCTCCTCCGCGACGTGCGCGGCCGCCTTCTCGGGCGCCTCGACCACGACCAGGCCGACCACGATGCACGCCACGATCAGCGCGGCGGCGATCCAGAAAGAGACGTGGTAGCCGCCGGTCAGCGCAGCCGCGTGGGACGAGCCATCCGCCAGCAGGTGATCGGTGCGCGAGGACGACAGCGTCGCGAGGATCGCCAGGCCGAGCGCGCCGCCGGCCTGCGCGCTCGTGTTCACGAGGCCAGAGGCCAGGCCGGCGTCCGCGGGCGTCGCCCCGGACATCGCAAGCGTCATCAGCGCGGGGAAGCACGTGCCGGCGCCCGCGCCGAGCAGAACCATCACCGGCAGGATGTCCGTCACGTAGTTGCCGTCGACGGGCGCGCGGGTGAAGTACACGAGCGCCAGCGCGATCATGCCGAGGCCCGGGAACAGGCACGTGCGGGCGCCGAAGCGCATCACCAGCTGCTCGGAGTAGCGCACCGACAGCGTTCCCATCACGAGCGTGACCGGCAGGAACGCGAGCCCGATCTCGAGCGCGCTGTAGTGCAGCACCCGCTCCAGGTACAGCGAGCCCAGGAAGAACACGCCGAACATGCCGGCGACGCTCAGCACCTGGATCAGGTTCGCGCCGGCGACGTTGCGCGAACGGAAGATCCGCAGCGGCACGAGCGGCGTGCGCGCGGCGGCCTCGCGCACGACGAAGCCGATCAGCAGCGCGAGCGACACGGCGCCGAGCGCCAGCGTCGACGTCGCGCCCCAGCCGTCCTCGGCCGCCGGCTTGACGATCGTGTAGACGCCGAGCATCAGCGCGCCGGTGATCAGCACGGCGCCGGGAACGTCGGCGCCCTTGTCGAGCCCGATGCCGGCGTCGCGATCGAGTAGGCGGCGCGTGTAGATCGCGGTCGCGATGCCGATCGGGACGTTGACGAAGAAGATCCAGTGCCAGCTGATCGCCTGCGTGATTACGCCGCCGAGCAGCAGGCCGACGGAACCGCCCGCCGAGGCGACGAACGCGTAGACGCCGATCGCCTTGGCCTGCTCGCGCGGCTCGGAGAACATCGTGACGATCATGCCGAGCACGACCGCGGAGGTCATCGCGCCGCCGATGCCCTGCACGAAGCGCGCCGCGACGAGCATGCCCTCGCTCTGCGCGAGCCCGCAGAGCAGCGACGCGCCGGTGAACACCGCCAGGCCCGCCAGGAAGATCGTGCGGCGGCCGATGAGATCGCCGAGGCGGCCGGCGAGCAGCAGCAGCCCGCCGAAGGCGATCAGGTAGGCGTTCACGACCCAGGCGAGGCTTGCGTTCGTGAAGCCCAGGTCGTCTTGGATCGAGGGCAGCGCGACGTTCACGATGGTCACGTCGAGGACGATCATCAGCACGCCTGCGCACAGGACGTAGAGGGCGATCCAGCGGGAGCGATCTTCGGAAGTCATGCCCCTAGGACGGGCGGGAGCGGCGGAACTCATCGCTCGATGTTGACAAAGCGCTCTCGGTAAGTCATAACTTACGGTAAGCGATGGCTAACACACTTGCCGATTCCATGACCGCCCTGGGGGACCCGACGCGCCGCGCGATCTTCGAGCGCCTGGCCGACGGGCCCTCCTCGGTCGGCGCGCTCGCGACCGACATGCCGGTCAGCCGCCCGGCCGTCTCGCAGCACCTCAAGGTGCTCAAGGCCGCCGGCCTCGTCCTGGATCGCCAAGCCGGCAATCGCCGCATCTACAGCCTCGATCCGGACGGAGTGGGAGCGCTGCGCGCCTATTTCGAACGGTTCTGGGCGCACGCCCTCGGCGCCTTCAAGCAGGCGGCCGAGCGACGAGACGAGGAGGTCTCATGACGATGCAGGCAGCAGACACGACCGTTCGCGCGACGGTGATGGTGGACGCGCCGCAGGAGCGCGCGTTCGCGGTCTTCACCGACGGCATCGACGGCTGGTGGCCGCGCGAGCACACGATCGGCGAGGCCGAGCTGAAGGAGATGGTGCTCGAGCCGAAGGCCGGCGGGCGCGCGTACGGCATCGGCGTCGACGGCAGCGAATCCGACTGGGGGAGGGTGCTCGCGTTCGACCGCCCGAACCGGATCGTCGTCAGCTGGGACATCACGCTTGCGTGGAAGCACGAGCTCGACCACGCCAAGGCGAGCGAGTTCGAGGTGCGCTTCATCGCCGAGGGGCCGGACCGCACGCGCGTGGAGCTCGAGCATCGCCACCTCGAGCGCCACGGCGACGGGTGGGAGGAGATGCGCGCCGCCGTCGGCTCGCCGAACGGCTGGCAGGCCGGCCTGGAGCTGTTCGCCGCGGCGGCCGCGGCCTAGCCGGGCCGCGACAGCGACCGCACGATCTCGCCCGCGGGCCGCTCGCGGGCGAGTGC
>VAYD01000450.1:2430-2856 GCA_005883905.1 Actinomycetota bacterium | reverse complement strand
GCCGGAGCGGGCATGCGCGCGGGCGAGCGTCCAGCCGCAGGCGCGGCCGTAGATCGTCATGCCCTGCGGCCGCGCGCCCTCGACCTCGAAGGAGCCCTTCCAGTCCTTGAGCTGGCGCGCGTAGAAGTCGCGCGTCACGCCATCGGGAAATCGGAGCCGCTGCCAGCCGAGGAAGATGTCGCTGCTGGCCTGCATCAGCCGCTGCCCGGAGACGACGCGCTGCCCGTGGTGGCGGTAGCGGCTCTTGCGCAGGAAGCCCTCGAGGACCGAGCGCTCCGACTCCTTGAGCTGCAGGAACAGCGGGTCCTGCTCGTCGCGACCGAGCATCAACACAATCCACGCGCGCGTCCCGACGCTGCCCACGCCGCCGACACGACGCGCGGCGTCCACGATCCGGAAGCCCTCCAGCGCCTCGCGCCGGTCGCG
>VAYD01000450.1:0-2400 GCA_005883905.1 Actinomycetota bacterium | reverse complement strand
GCAACTCCTCGACCGTTTGGATCAACGGCGGGTCGCTGACGATACGCAGCTCGCCGTTGACGATCGCCGTCAGCTTCGACAGCGCCTTCACGCTGTCGCTCGTGCGAGCCTTGGCCACGATCTTCTCGTAGCGCTTGCGGATCTGCGCGCTCACCTGGTCGCTGAGCCGGTCCAGCGCGCCGTCCGCGTCGAGCCGCGCGTAGAAGACGTCGAGGTTCCTCATGCCGGCAAACGAGCGCATCGACGAGCGATACGTGCCCACGGTCTCCAGGACGAGATCGCGCCGCTGGCCGGTCGAGAGCCCGTTCTCCCGCCCGGCGACGACGACGCTCGCGGCGAGGCGTTTGAGGTCCCACTCCCATGGGCCGGGCAGCGTCTCGTCGAAGTCGTTGAGGTCGAACACCAGGTGGCGGTCGGGCGAGGCGAAGAGCCCGAAGTTCGACAGGTGCGCGTCGCCGCACAGCTGCGTCTTGATGCCGGAGACCGGCGAGCCGGCGAGGTCGGCGGCCATCAGCAGCGCCCCGCCGCGGAAGAACGCGAACGGCGAGGCGAGCATGCGCCCGTAGCGGATCGGCACGAGCTCCGGGACGCGCGTCGCAGACTGCGACTCCAGCAGGTCGACCGGATCGGGCCGGCCGGCGGCCGGCTCGAAGCCCGCGTGGCCCGGGCGCGGCGCCGCGGCACGCGCAGCCTTGCCGCGAGCCACGCGCTCATCCGCGCTCGGGTGCGTCACGGTCGTGCTCACAGCAGAGTTGTAGCCACCTTCGGGCGCCGCGCCACCACCCGTTTCGGGGGATGTCGCGCGGCGCCAGGCACGCGAGGCTCCGTCAGATGGCTGCTGGCACGAACCGGCTTGCGCTGCTGCTCTCGATGGCGATGTTCGTCCTCGTCGTCGACACCTCGCTCATGAACGTGTCGATCTCGTCCGTGGTCGACGACCTGGACACGACGGTCAGCGGGGTGCAGTCCGCGATCGCGCTCGAGGCGCTCGTGTCGGCCGCGTTCATCCTGATCGGCAGCAAGATCGCGGATCTGATCGGCCGCAAGCGCGCGTACGTCATCGGCCTGCTCGGCTACGCGCTCGGTGCGCTGTCAATGGTGTTCTCCCAGAGCCTCACCCCGATCATCATCTTCTGGGCGGTCATCGGCGGCCTCGGGGCTTCGCTTCTGCTGCCGTCCATGCAGTCGCTGATCCACGGCAACTTCGAGGGCGCGGCGCAGAAGAAGGCCTACGCGATGGTCGGCGCGGCGGCGGCGGTCGCCGCCGCGGTCGGACCGCTGCTCGGCGGGTTCGTGACGACGTACCTCTCATGGCGCGTCGGTTTCGCGCTCGAGGACGTCGTCATCGCGATCGTGCTGCTGAACATCAGGCTGGTCAAGGACGTCCCGTACACGGGCGAGCGCGGCGTCGACTGGGCCGGCGCCGGCCTGTCGGCGCTGGGCATGGGCGGCATCGTGCTCGGCATCCTCGTGTGGCAGGAGGGCGGCGAGGCGGTCGGCGCGCTGATCGCGGTCGGCGCGATCTCCATGGCGACGCTGATCTGGTGGCTGCGCAAGCGCAAGCGCGAGGGCAAGCCGGCGTTGCTGGACGTCGCGCTGTTCAGCTCGCCGCTCTTCCGCTCGGGGATCTCGAGCCAGCTGCTCCAGCAGATCGCGCTCGGCGGCATGATGATCGCGCTCCCGATCTACCTCCAGATGGTCCTGGAGTACAACGCGATGCAGGCCGGCCTGTCGCTTGCGCCGCTGTCGCTGAGCATGTTCGCCGTCGCGCTGCTGGCGGGCAGGCGCGCGGGGAACCGGCGGCCGAGCAGCATCATCCGCCTGGGGTTCGCCCTGCTGACCGCCGGGCTGATCGTGCTGATCCCGATCGTGCCGCGCGTGGACACCGGGTGGTGGCTCGTGGTGCCGCTGATGATCGCCGGGTCCGGCCTGGGGCTGCTGGTCTCGCAGCTCAACAACTACACGCTGTCGCCGATCTCCGAGGAGCGGGTCAGCGAGGCTGCCGGCGTCAACTCGGCGGGCGGCTCGTTCGGCCTCTCGTTCGGGTTGGCGTTCTCGGGAGCGATCCTGCTCGCCACGTTGTCGTTCGCGTTCACGCACATGGCCGAGGCCAGCGACGTGCTCTCGAAGTCGCAGCAGCAGCAGGTCGGCGACGCGCTCAAGGACGACGCCGAGGTCATGAGCAACACGCAGCTCGAGCAGCAACTCAAGGGCCAGCGCCCCGAGGTCAAGGCGGAGATCCTCAGCATCAACACCGACGCGCGTCACCGCGCGCTTCAGGTCGCGCTGCTGATCCCGGTCCTCGCCGGCCTGCTCGGCCTGGTCAACTCGTTCCGGATGATGCGGCTTCCGGATCCGCAGGCGTCGGCGGCGCTGGAGGGGATGGCGCTCGGCTGAGCT
>VAYD01000449.1:502-4572 GCA_005883905.1 Actinomycetota bacterium | reverse complement strand
TCGATCGGGCGCACCTCGATGCCCTCGCTGTCCATCGGCACGCTGAGCATCGTGATCCCGTCGTGGCGCGACTCCGGCCCGCCGGTGCGCACCATGAGCAGGACGTGCTTGGCGAAGTGCGCGTTCGACGTCCACGTCTTCTGGCCGTCGACGACGTAGCCGCCCTCGACGCGCCGCGCGCGGCACCGCAGTGAGGCCAGGTCCGAGCCGGCCTCCGGCTCGGAGAACCCGAGCGCGTGGACCTCGCCCCGCCCGACGCTCTCGAGCAGCTCGTGACGCAGCTCGCCCTCGGCGTGCCGGCGCACGGCTTCGGCCACCGTGAGCGAGGTGTAGATCCCCGTGACGGGCAGCTTCGCGTAGCAGACCTCCTCTGTGAGAATGCACGTGTCCACGATCGTGCCACCGCCGCCGCCGTGCTCCTCGGGGATGCCGACGCCGAGATACCCCAGATCCGCGAGCTGCTCGTAGAGCTCCTGGTTGTGCGACTCGCGGTGGTCGTTCGTGAGCTCGCGCAGCCGCTCCTCGGTGCCCGCCTCGCGCACGGCGAACGTGCGCAAGGCGTCGACGAAGGCTCGCCGCTCGTCGGTCAGGTCCAGGGCGGCCGCGCTCACGCCGTTCGTCCCCAACGCGCATCGGGACAGCGCACCAGCGACGCGGCCACGAGCTCGCGCTGACTGCGCGGCGGACGAAGCGCGGTCGGATGCTTCGCCATAGGGACGCTCCGCGGCTCAGGCTTTGGTGATCGATCGGGCTGCATGCCCTCAAGGGTACATGTTGTTCGGACATATTGTCCAGACCTTATGTGCTCGTTCCCTGTAGTTGTCTGGACGGTCTGTCCGCCATGGCCGTACACTGAAGAGGCGATGCCCTCCGTCACGCGAAAGTCCCAGACCACCCGCGCCGCCCGGCGAGCCGAGCTCCGAGCGCGTCTGCTCGAGGTCGTCGAGCGTCTCCTCGCCCAGGGCGAGAGCTTCACCGAGATGAGCGTCGAACGGCTTGTCTCCGAGGCGGGTCTCTCCCGCTCGACGTTCTACGTCTACTTCGAGGACAAGGGCGACCTCCTCAGCGCGTGGCTCGGCGACATCATCAGTCAGGTCGCCGAGTCCACCCAGCAGTGGTACGCCCTCTCGACCGACGCGACGCGTGACGATGTCCGGCGCGCGCTCGCGCACGTCGTCGAGAGCTACGCCCCCCACACCACCCTGATGGCGGCCGTCATCGACGCGTCGGCCTACGACCCCTCCGTCCGCGAGGGCGTCGCCGAGATGATGAACCGGAACGTCGCCGGCCTGCGGCACCACATCAGGGAGGGGCAGAAGGCCGGCTTCGTCGATCCCAAGCTCCTGCCGCAGGAAACCGCGGAGTGGCTGGCGTGGATGGCCGAGCGGGGCATCCACCAGCTCATCCGGACGGCGAAGGGCAAGCAGCTCGAGCGCCTCGTCGACGCCTACGCCGACATCGTGTGGAACACGCTGTACGCGCCGGTGCTGGATGCCGGCCGGGCAGCGAAGGGCAGCGACGGACGCACGCGCTCGTCGAAGCGCGCCGCATGACGTAGTCGTGCGGCGCCGCGAGATCGTCCTCGATCTCAAGGGCGGTCCGGGATCAGTCGGCGGTCATCGCGCCGCGGTGGGAGGCGCGGCGCAGCTCGTCCCACTCGACGAGCTTCGGCGCAGCTCGTCCCACTCGACGAGCTTGACGCGCGGGCGGCCCTGCGGCTCACCGGCCTCGCGCTCGAGGCGGTCGATGGCCTCCCAGCCCTGCCAATCGACCGCGTGCGGCGTCTGGGCAATCAGCGCGTCGATGTCATCGCTGGCCGGCTCTGGCAGCCGCCCGGCCTTCGCGTCCTCGATGAGCTTGGAGACGGTGTCCAGGGAGTCCTTCTTGTTGGTGCCGATCACCCCGGACGGCCCGCGCTTGATCCAGCCGGTGGCGTACTCGCCCGGGCACACGTCGCTGTTCTGGTCGACGACGCGCCCACCCTCGTTGCGGATCAGGCCGCGGCGCTCGTCGAACGGGATCCCGGCGAGCGGCACCCCGGAATAGCCGATCGAGCGGAACACCAGCTGGCACTCGAGCTCGGTGTACTCGCCGGTGCCCTTCGCGCGTCCGTCGACGATCTCGTTGCGCTCGAGCTTCAGGCCGCGCATCCGCCCGCGGGCGCCCTCCAGGACCTCGACCGGGGAGACCAGGAAGTCGAAGCGCACGCGCGTCGGCTTGCCCTCCGGCTCGCGCGCGGCGTACTCGCGCAGGATCTCGACGTTGATGCGGTTCGTCCGGTGGGCCTGCTCGGACTCCAGCCAGGCCTGGCTCTCGGGGTCGAGCTCGATGTCCGCGGGGTCGACGACGACGTCGGCGCGCTCGAGCTCGCCCATCTCGCGCAGCTCCGGGTTGGTGAACGCCGCCTGGCCCGGGCCCCGCCGGCCGAGGATCACCACCTCCTCCACACGCGCGGCCCGCAGGACCTCAATCGCGTGGTCGGCCGTGTCTGTGGTGGTCAGCTCGCCCTCGGCCAGCGCGATCATTCGGGCGACGTCGATCGCCACGTTGCCGTTGCCGACGACCGCGACGCGCTTGGCGTTGAGCAGGTCGAACTCGAGCCCGCTGTAGTCGGGGTGGCCGTTGTACCAGGCGACGAACTCCGTGGCCGCGTGCGAGCCGTCGAGGTCCTCGCCCGGGATGCCCAGGCGGCGGTCGGTCGCCGACCCCACCGCGTAGATCACCGCGTGGTAGTGGGCGCGCAGGTCCTCGCGCGAGACGTCCGTGCCGAGCTCTACCCCGCCGGCGAAGCGAAAGCGCTCGTGCGTGGCGGTCTTGTCGAAGGCCTTCGTGACCGCCTTGATCTTCGGATGGTCGGGTGCCACGCCGGCGCGCACCAGGCCGAAGGGCGTGGGCAGCCGGTCATAGAGGTCGACTTCGAATTCAGGATCCGCCGAGGCGAGCAGCTGCGTCGTCGCGTAGAAGCCCGCAGGCCCCGACCCGATGACCGCCACCCGAAACGGACGACTTGTTGCCATACCCGCCCATGATATACGATCTCGGACAGTTTGTCCGGTCAGTATGTAAGGGAGAGATGAACCATGCCCACCAAAGCGCAGCTGCCGGTCCTCGCTGCGAGAGTCGCCGTCAGTGTCGCGCGAGAGCGCCTCGCGCCAGTGCGCCTCGCGTCGCTCGACGACGTCCCGCCCGCGGCGAGCGCGCTGACGACCGGCTGGCTGACCGCGGCGCTGTGTCGCGGCGTTCCCGACGCGGCGGTCGTGGACTTCGACATCGTCGGCGGATCGGACGGCACGAGCTCGCGACGCGCACTCCAGGTCACCTACAACGCTGCCGGCCAACAGGCCGGACTTCCGACCAGGTTGTTCATGAAGAGCGCGTCGAGCTTCCAATCGCGCCTCATGCTCGTCCTCGGCGGAGTCACTGAGAGCGAGACCATCTTCTACCGCGACCTCCGGCCAGCGCTCGATCGGCTGCGGAGCCCTCGCTCGTACTACGCCGCGTTCGACCCACAGACCTTCCGGTCGATCGTCCTCATGGACGACCTCAGCGCGCAGGGCTGGACCTTCCCGGATCCCATGAAGGACGTCGTCACGCGCCGGGACGCCGAAGACATGGTGGATCAGATGGCGTATTACCACGCGACGTTTTGGAACGATCCGCGGCTGACGCGCGAGTACGCGCGACTCCCTACTACCGAGCTCTTCCAGCAGCGGCTCAACGAGATCGGATTCCAGAAGCGGGCTCGCGTGGGGATCGAGCGCGGCCGATCGGTCATGCCGCCCGCCCTGTACCGGCGCAAGGCGGAGCTGCTGCCCGCCGTGATGCGCGCCCTCCGGCTCAACTCCGCCGGCACCCCCACGCTCCTGCACCAGGACGTCCATCAAGGCAACTGGCTCCGAGATCCCGACGGGCGGATGGGGCTCTATGACTGGCAGGCGGTCGCCAAGGGCGAGTGGGCGCTCGACTTCTCCTACGCGATGTCGGTGAACCTCCCGATCGAAGATCGGCGGGCGTGGGAGCGCGATCTGCTCGAGCGCTACCTCTGGCGACTCGGAGAGGAAGGCGTCAGC
>VAYD01000449.1:0-471 GCA_005883905.1 Actinomycetota bacterium | reverse complement strand
CCGCCGTCATTCGACGAGGCTTGGCTGCGGTACCGCCAGCAGCCGTTCCACGTCGTGATCTTCGCGCTCTTCACCATCGGCGCCGGACGCCTCCAACCCGACATGCAGCCCAAGGACTACATGCTGCGCTGCTGGGAGCGGATAGCGACATTCGTGGACGATCACGAATCCCTTGACAGCCTGATCTGATGCTGCCGGGACTGCCCTCGGATGCCGAGCCGGCGGGAGTTCTCATACTGCGCTGATACTGCAAGCGGTGCCGAAAGATGCCCGGAGGCGCGCACAGACAACAGCGTCACGGACTCGCTGCGATCCGCGAAGCCGCTGCAAATCGGCTCTGTTGAGCCAATCCTCGCTCCGTCCGACAGGAGCGCTGAACCCTCTTCCGAGTGAAGTGCTCTACCAACTGAGCGACGTCGGCAAAAGACCTGCAAATCCGCAATCTCCTGAAATGTGGAGAGATGCGAACTG
>VAYD01000448.1:440-6839 GCA_005883905.1 Actinomycetota bacterium | reverse complement strand
AGCACGTTGATGTTCTGCGGGTTGAGCACGTCCTGCTCGCGCTTGGTGATCGTCTGGGTGAACCCGCGGATCGAGCGCAGCACCTCGTTGGCGGGCGCCTTGTGCACGCCGCGTGCGATGTCCGTGCGGGCGTAGACGCCCGCGACGAACCCGGACGGCGCGATCTCCTCGGTGCCTCCCGCTCCGGGTCGCGGATCGCGGATCTGGACCCACGGGTAGTAGAGCGCCGCGAACGTCGTGTCGATCGGGCTGCGGAACGCCTGGATCTCCTGCACGCTGAGGTCCGGCGGGGGGTCGAGGATCGCGAAGCGCTCGGCCAGCGTCTCGCAGTGGACGGTCAGCTCGCGCTGAACGTCCGAGTCCCACATCCCGGGCACGATGCAGATGGCGACCTCGTCGATCTCCTCGAGCGCCTGGATCCCCGTGCGCTGCCCGGGGCCGGGGTTGACGCCGATGAAGTCGGCGGTCGTCAGGGTCGCGAGCGCGTCGTCGCCGCCGGCGAGCGCGCCCCAGCCGCCGGTCGTCACTGCGGGGAAGTTCGCCAGGCTCGTCGCGTCGTAGTCGGCGCCGGCGGCGAGCCGGATCCAGTGCGAGCGCAGGTTGATGCCCGCGATCAGCGACGAAGGGTCAGGCTCGTTGGTGAGCCGCAGCCCGGCGAAATGCTCGGTCTGCTCGGTGCCGCCGGCCGGGCGGTAACGCACCCGCACCTCGGCCTCGACGAGCGACAGCGTGTCGCCCTCGGCGTAGGCGTTCCCCGGTGCCTGGGTCAGCGTGACCTGCGAGCCGACGACGCTCTGGACGACGCGGATCTCGGTTCCCGCGGCGCCCTCGAGCTGCACGACGGCGTCGGCGTACAGGCGGTCGGCGCCGGTGACCGTGATGTCGGAGCCGCTGACCGCCGCGCGCACGACGGTCACGGTGCTGCCGGCGGGGAGGGCTGCGCCGAGCGCGGTCGCCAGGGTCAGCGTGACATCGGGCGCGGCGTCGGTGACCGTGTTCACCGTCACCGGGGCGCCGCCGTTGATCTGCACCTGGAACGGCGTCGCGGTGGCCGCGTCGAGCGACCCGGCGATCGGCGTGACGTTGATGTCGGTGGCGCCGGCGTTGGCCGCCGCGGTCGTCTGTGTGGACACCTTGCCGCCGCTTGCCGGCGTCGACGCAAGCGTCCTGCGCGCGCCGACCATCGGCAGGATCTGGACGCTGAGGTCGTCGCCCCATCCGCCCTGACTGGACGCGGTCGCCGTCAGCACGGCGAGCGCGTTGTTGACGGCCGTGATGACCGCGAGGTCGTGGCGCTTGGCGCTCACCCCGGCGGCGGCGTTGAGCGTGACCTCGCGCGTCGTGCGATCGACGCTCTGCACCGTGACCTGCCCGATCTGGGAGCCCGTCGCGGCCACGAGCGTCAGCTGCGTCCCCGCGTTGACCCCGAACAGGTGCGAGAGCGTGAGCGTGGTGTCGGCGGGGCCGACGTCGGCGTCGAGCGCGGCGACGAGACCGCCGTTGAACGGCGCCGACGACGCAACCGCGCCGCCGGGGACGACGCGCTGGTAGTAGACGCGCGCGCCGCCCTCGTCGAAGAACGCCTTGACCGACTCGGCTGCCTGCCAGTAGTGCCCGCGCTGGTCCCAGACCGCCTGCGTCGCCTCGTCGGGGATCGGGAGCGGCCCGCCGAACGTGCGGACGAAGTCGCCGTAGTTCGTGACGAGCGTCGGCGTCGTGGGGCCGCGCAGGGCCACGCCGACGGCGCCGGCCGTGCTCGTCGCGACGGCCGCGATCGGCTTTGGCCCGGTATCGATCTCCTCGACGTAGACACCTGGGCTGAGGTACTCGGGCATGCTGGGCTCCGTCCGTCAGGTCAGCGTCATCTGCTGAGTCGTTGGCAGGTCCGCGGGCACGGAGACCGTGATCGCGGCGTTCCGCCCACCGAGGGCGGCCTTGACATCTGTGGCGCCGGTCGACCAGCGCAGCGGGAGGCGGAAGTAGCCGCGGGCGTCGGTGCGCACTTCCTCGGTCGCCTGGACGCCATGGACCGAGGCGGTCGAGAAGACGCGCACGCGCGCGACGGGGTCGCCGTTGGAGTCGACGACGCGGCCGGCCAGCACGGGGGTGCCGGCGGGGAAGCGGTATTCCGGCCCCGGGAAGAACCGCAGGACGTCGGGCTGCGCCGGCGTCGCGGGCGCGTCGGGCGCCCACGTCGTGACGGTGGTCGTGATCGCCGGGTCGCCGTTGAGCGCCTCCGGAATCGTGCCCGCGCAGTCGACCGTGACGCGGACGTCGAAGGTGCCGGTCGTGGCCGGGTCGCGGCTGCGCCCGAGGTTCACGAACGCGAGGTCCCCGGCAGGGGTGACCTGGTGGCGGTGGCGCACCGGCGTCCACGTCGCGCCGGTGCGTCGCTCGACGGTGCGCTCCCGGTGAAGGTGTCGCGCAGCTTGATCCAGACCGGGCTCGCTGCGACCCGGCGCTCGCGCTGGAGGTGCAGCCAGTCGGTCATGCCACGACACCAGCCTCGATGTTGCGCTCGCGGACCGGGAGCGTGCTCTGCTCGATCTCCGCGTCGAGGTTGGCGACGCGGACCTCGTAGTTGACCGACAGGCGGTAGGTCTGGCCGATCGCCCACCAGACGCGGGCGCGGTCATCGAGGTTGAGCGGCTGCAGGCTGACGTTCAGGATCGCCGGGGTCCCCGCGAGCACGCCGAGGAGCTCGGCGCCGTCGAGGACGGCGTCGTCGTACAGGACCTGCATCACCCGGCCGAGCATCCGCTGCTCGGTGTGGCGGTCGCCGCCCCACGCGCTGATCATGTAGTGCAGCGCGAGCCCCAGCGGGGCCCTGGTGGTCACGACGTTGCCGTTGACGACGCGCGTCGGCCGCGGCCGGTTGCGCACCGACTGATCCTGAGCAGCTGGTAGAGGAACAGGGTGACCGTCGGCGGATCGGTGGGCACGTCGGTCACCAGGTCGTGCAGCTGCGCCGTCGGCGGCGGATTGCCGAGCGTGCTGAGAGCCGCCGTCAGCCGCGCCTCGAGGGTCTCGGAGACGGCGGAGATGACGTCGGCATTCGCCACGGCCGCGATTGTCCGAACGTGCCCGTGACGACCGCGTCACGGTGGCGTGACCGCCTGGCTGTCGGTTTTCCGCCGCCGATTCGGCGGCCCGCCACCATGGGCGGTGCGCGCTTGCGCGCGCAGACTCCTCCCGAACCCACAAGGAGGATCTCTGATGAAGGCACTGACCACGATGCTCGCGGAGCGGGCGATGTCGAAGATGGAGCAGCCGGCCGACGGACTGAAGGAATGGCGCGACGCGGCGCAGGCGCAGATCACCGAGCCGGTCGTGGACGCGACGCTGTTCTCGCGGCCGTCGAGCTACGCCTCCGGCGTGGTCGCCAGCCACTCCGGACCGTTCGTCGGGATCCTGCTGCGCAAGAGCCAGAAGATCCGCGCAGGCGGCCTGCCGCAGCACTTTCTGGTGGCCGTCACCGAGCACGAGGTCGTCGTGCTGGAGCGCAAGATGACCGCGACCGGCGGCCCCATGGGCAAGCCGGGCGGCGAGCTCGTGCGCTGGCAGCGCTCCGAGGTCGGCGTCACGTGGACGACGTCGGGATACCTGCTCAAGGTGACGGTCGTTGCAGCCGGCGAGGTGTACAAGTGCCAGGTCGTAAAGCACCCGCTCAACGAGTCGTTCCTGCGCTTGCTGTCCGATCCGGAGAACATGCGCGCAGCAGCCTGATGGTCAACCACGACGCCAACGCCGACGTGCTCGCCTGGTTGCAGGACCACCCGGGCGGCGTGCACCCGGATCTCGCCGCGGTCACGCGTCGCTCGTCAACGACCGCGGCATCGTGTTCGCCTACGCGCAGGGCACGCACATCGTCGTGTTCCGCATCCCGGACGGCGGCTTCCACCGGGAGCTGCCGTTCCAGGGCGACGCGCCGCGGGTCCCGCGCGGCTGGGTGGCGACCGACGCCTGGCTCGGGTCGCGGATGGACTGGAACGTGCGCGCGGGCGACGCGGCGGTGCAGGAGCGCTTCTTTGCCGCGGCGCTCGGCGCGGTCTAGGCTGCGCCATGGCCTTCGTCTCCCGAGGTTTCCGCGGCCGGCCGCGGCGCGACGTCGACCCGGCGCGCATCCCGCCCGGCCAGTACGTCGTCGACGACTTCCCGGTGCTGTCGGCGGGGCCGACGCCGCGCACGGAGACCGCCGACTGGAGCTTCCGCATCGACGGCGAGGTCGACGACGCGCCGACGTGGACGTGGGACGAGCTCATGGCGCTGCCGCAGGAGACGTTCACCGTCGACATCCACTGCGTGACGAAGTGGACGAAGCTCGACACGACCTGGACCGGCGTGTCGATCGACACGCTGCTCGAGGGCGTCGACACCGAGGCCGAGCACGTCGTGGCGTGGTGCGACGGGGACTACACGACGAACCTCCCCCTCGAGGACGTGACCGGAGGCCGCGCGTGGCTGGTGCACACGTTCGAGGACGAGCCGCTCGGGCGTGAGCACGGCGGGCCGGCGCGGCTGCTCGTGCCGCACCTGTACCTCTGGAAGAGCGCGAAGTGGGTGCGTGGCCTGTCGCTGTCGATCGACGACCGGCCGGGGTTCTGGGAGCAGGCCGGCTACCACAACTACGGCGACCCCTGGCGGGAGCAGCGGTATTGGAGCGACTGACCTGGCGTGTCGCGACGGTGACCGGCGTGGTCGACGAGACGTCGCACGCGCGGACGCTCGTGCTCGACGTCGACGGCTGGCCCGGCCATGTCGCCGGCCAGCACGCCGATGTCCGGCTGACCGCCGAGGACGGCTACGAGGCGCAGCGTTCGTACTCGATCGCCTCGGCGCCGGAGGACCCAACCGTGTCGCTGACGATCGAGCGCATCGACGACGGCGAGGTGTCGCCGTACCTCGCCGGCGAAGCGCGCGACGGGGACCGGTTCGAGCTGCGCGGGCCGATCGGGGGGCATTTCAGCTGGCGCGCGCAGCAGGGCGGGCCGCTTCTGCTCGTCGGCGGCGGGTCGGGCGTCGTCCCGTTGATGGCGATGCTGCGCCACCGCGCGGCTGCCGGCAGCGATGCGCGGGTGGCGCTGCTCGTGTCCTCGCGCACCGAAGAGGACATCCTGTACCGCGCCGAGCTCGACCGCCTGGACGTTCGAGGGCCGCGTCGACGCCGACATGCTGCGCGCGGTGGGGCCGGCGCCCGCCGACGCGCCACGCGTCTTCGTCTGCGGGCCCACGCCGTTCGTCGAGGCTGTTGCGGACCTGCTCGTCGGGCTCGATCACGAGCCCGCTTCCATCCATGCCGAACGCTTCGGACCGACAGGAGGCTGAGATGCATCTGGACGGCAACGCGATCGCGGGCGTGCTCGTTGAGGCGCTCGGCACCGAGCTGACCGACGCGCCGCGCGCGTGCCAGTCGTGCGGCGCGGTCAACGCGGTCGGCGCGCACCTGCTCTACCAGGGAGCCGGCTACGTGCTGCGCTGCCCGGTGTGCGGCGACGTCGCCCTGCGGATCGTCTCGCTCTCCGAGCAGCACGTCCTGACGTTCGCCGGCCGCTGGCGCATAGAGACGCCCCGGTAGGGTCGGCGCATGGCTGCCACGACCACCGTCCCGTCCACCGTCGCCGAGCAGATCGAGGCGGCCAACGCGTCCGGCCGCACGCCCGTCGTGTTCGTGCACGGCCTCTGGCTCCTGCGCACGAGCTGGAAGCCGTGGGAGGACCTCTTCCAGGAGGCGGGCTACGCCGCCGTGTCCGCCGACTGGCCGGACGACCCCGCCAGCGTCGCGGCCGCGCGCGAGAACCCCGACGCGTTCGCGGGCAAGGGCGTGGCCCAGGTCGCCGATCACGTCGCGGGGCTGATCACGTGATGGCCCAGATCGTCGCGGGCCGCGGCCTGACCGTCGCCGCGGTGGCGATCGATCCGGCGCCGTTCCGCGGCGTGCTGCCGCTCCCGATCTCGGCGCTGCGCTCCGCGTTGCCGGTGCTCGGCAACCCGCTCAACCGCGGCAAGGCGGTCTCGCTGACGCTCGACCAGTTCAAGTACGGATGGGCGAATGCACTGGACGACGGCGAGGCGCGCTCGTTGTTCGACGAGCAGATGGTCGCCGCGCCCGGCAAGCCCCTGTTCCAGGCGGCGATGGCGAACCTCGACCCGTGGACCGAGGTCAAGGTGGACACCAAGAACCCCGACCGCGGCCCGCTGCTCATCATCTCGGGCGAGAAGGACCACACGGTCCCGCACGCGATCTCGCACGCGTCCTACAAGCGCCACCAGGGCAACCCCGGCGTCACCGAGTTCACCGAGCTGCCCAACCGCGGCCACGCCCTCGTCATCGACAGCGGCTGGCGCGAGGTCGCCGACACGGCGCTGGAGTTCGTGAAGCGGTTCGCGTAGGCGTGCGAG
>VAYD01000448.1:0-377 GCA_005883905.1 Actinomycetota bacterium | reverse complement strand
CGCTCATGGTCACGGTGGCGGCGGGAGCGATCGCCGTCACCCTCGCCGCCTGTGGCGGCGCCAACAACAACAACAGCAGCACCGGCTCGTCCGGCTCGTCCTCGACGACCAGCAGCATCCTCAAGGACGCGAGCGGGATGGCGCTCTACACGCCCGACGGCGAGAGCGCGACCAACGTGCGCTGCACCGGCGCGTGCGTGTCGATCTGGAAGCCGCTGCGCCCCGGTGACGCGCGGCTGAGCAACACCAGCACGATCACGCGCCCCGACGGGACGAAGCAGCTCACGCTCAGCGGCAAGCCGCTCTACACGTTCGCCCAGGACACGCCCGGCAAGGCGACCGGGAACGGCGCGAAGGACGCGTTCGGTGCCAAGCAA
>VAYD01000163.1:1978-9953 GCA_005883905.1 Actinomycetota bacterium | reverse complement strand
GTCACGACGAACGGCCCCTACGCGACGGGGCGCTACTTCATCCGGCTGTCGAAGACCGGCGATCCGAACGCCGCGATCTCCTACGGGCTCGGCAACGGCAGCATCAACGCCGACCAGCGGTCTGTGATCGACGCCGGCTTCCTGGAGCTCGTCAGGCTGGGCATCCTGCCCGCCGACGACCCGGACGTGGTGCGGTCGCTGCCGGTCGTCGACGACGTGATCGGCCGCACGACGCCGTCGGGCCAGGGCTTCTACCGCTACGGCACCGACGCGGCCGGCAGCGAGGACGGGTACGGCGACTGCTTCGTCGCCGATCCGACGAACTGCGCCCCCGACGGCCGGCCGTGGCCGACCGGCAACGCGGGCTCGGGTCATCTGTGGCCGGTGCTGTCGGGCGAGCGCGCCGAGTACGCCCTGCAGACGGGCGACACGAGCGCTGCGCTCGCGCTGCTGGGGGACATGCACGCGTTCGCGTCGGGCATCGGGCTCGTGCCCGAGCAGGACTGGGAGAACCCGGCGCTGCCGCCGTCGCCGTTCGGGACCGCGCCGGAGATCGCGTCCATCGGGTTCGAGCCGGGGAAGGCGGCAGGCTCCGCGTCGCCGCTGACCTGGGCGCAGGCGCAGGATGCGCGGCTGGCGCTCTCGATCGGGAGCGACCGGCCGGTCGAGCAGCCCGACATCGTGCGGGCGCGCTACGTCGATCAGGCGCCGCCGGCGAACCTGCCAACGACCGTGAGCTCGCCCGCGGACGGCTCGTCCACCGCGGCGTCGACCGTTCAGGTGAACGGCACGACGGCCGGGGGAGCGACGGTGACGGTGGCCTCGACGCCGGTCGAGATCCCCGGTCCGACGACGCGGGCGACGACCACCGCGGCGCCCGACGGGACGTTCAGCGTCACCGTGCCGTTGGCGTTCGGCGCCAACGTGCTGACGGTCGCGAGCGCGCTGGGCGGCGCGACGGGCTACGCGCGCGTCGCGATCACCTCCGACGCGATCACCGGCACGACCGTGCTCGACACCGCAGACCCGTCCGGTGACGACAACGGGCCGGGCACGTTCACGTATCCGACCTCGAGCGACTTCCACGCCGGCGCGTTCGACCTGACGCGGTTCCAGGTCATCGACGGCGGCTCGACCATCTACCTCCGCGCGACGCTGCGCGACCTGACGCCGACGTTCGGCTCGCCGCTCGGCGCGCAGCTGCTGGACGTGTTCACGCGCGACCCGGCCGCCGGATCGTTCTCGACGGCCGCGCCGTTCGCCTCGCGCAACTACACGATCGCCCCGGACTCGGCCTGGTCGCGGCGGATCGAGGTGCAGGGCTTCGCCGACCCGGTGTTCGTGGACGCCGACGGGCATGGCCTCGGCGCGATCGGCCTGAGCGCGAACGAGACGTCCAGGGCGATCACGATGGCGGTGCCGGCCGCGGCGCTCGGGCATCCCGCGAGCGGCTGGGTGTTCTCCGTGGTCCTGCACGGGCAGGACGGCTTCAGCCCGGACCAGGCGCGCGGCTTCGCGCCCACCGCGCAGCCGTTCGCGTTCGGCCTGTGCGCGCCCGGCGGCGTGTCGCCGATCTGCAGCATCGACCCGGGCACGGCGCCGAAGGCGATGGACGTGATCACACCCGCCGGCACCAGCCAGGCCACCGAGCTCGACCCGACGCTCGGACCGGTGACGGTGCACGGCGTCACCGTGCCGTAGCGGGCTCATTCGCAGAACTCGGCCACGATCTCGTCAAGCATCGCCAGCGACGGACGCCACTCCACGCGAGCTCGCGATGCCCGCAGCGCATCAGCGTCGAGGAGGCCGACGTCACGCGCGCGGGCGAATGTCGCTCGAAGCTCGTCGGCGCTCATGAACTCCGCACAGTCGATGAGCGTCCGCGACGGTGAGGTGATCGGGATGCCGTCGAGCACGGTGATGTCGTCCGGATGCAGCGCCGGACCGCGATGGATCACGACGCCTGGGATGTCCGGCTCGTCTCGCGGATCCAGCGCAGATCCGGCCACGGTGATGTGGATGGGCTCTGGCGGGAGGTCCTCGGGGTCCAGCGGCGTAGGTGAATGGCTCATGCCCTTCATAGGGCGACCTGGCCGTGACTCGCCCATGGCCGGACGCTCGGGCGGACCGTCGCTACCATCCGTTTCGAGCGCCCGGGGTGGTTCGTCCTGACTCACCCCGCGGCGCCATGCCGACGTAGCTCAGCTGGTAGAGCACTTCACTCGTAATGAAGGGGTCGGGAGTTCGAGTCTCCCCGTCGGCTCTCCGCGAAGTCCCCACCGCCCTGCGCCTGCGCACGGCGAAGAGCGCCGGCCCGGCGGCTCACCTGAGCGAGCCGGAGGCCATGCGCTGCTAGTGGAGTTGGACGGGGAGCGACCGCAGCTGGTTGACGAACTGCGCCTCGACGTGCTCGGGCGTCCCCGCCAACTTCATCCGCGGGAAGTGCTTGAGGGTCTCCTCGATGAGGATGTTGAGCTCGAGTCGTGCCAGCGCGGTGCCGAGGCAGAAGTGCCGGCCGCCGGCGCCGAACGCCTGGTGCTCGTTCGGCTCGCGCCTGACGTCGAACCGGTCGGGGTTGTCGAACTTCTCCTCGTCGCGGTTCGACGAGACGTACCACATGACGACCTTGTCGCCCTTGTGGATCGGACACCCGCCCAGCTCGGTGTCCTTCGTCGCCGTCCGGCGGAAGTGCGCGAACGCCGGAAACATCCGCAGCGCCTCCTCCACGGCGCTCGGGACCAGTGACGGGTCGTCGAGCAGGATCTGTCGCTGGTCGGGGTCCTCCATCAGCGCGCGCATCGCGCTGCAGTACGTCGCCTTGGTGCTGTCGTTGCCCGCCGCCATGAGCAGGAAGAAGCCCATGACGATCTCGTGCTCTTCCAGCCGCTGGCCGTCGACCTCGGCGTGGACGAGCACCGACGTCAGATCGTCGGTCGGGCGCTCGCGCCGCTCGGCGATGAGCGACTGACAGCGCTGGAACAGCTCGCCGATGTCGCGCTCGATCGCGGCGGGGATCGCGGACGTGTCGAGCTCCTCCTCGCCGGCGCCGAGCAGGTTGTTCATCAGGCGCGCCCACGTGATGTCGTCGTCGTCGGGGATGCCCATGAAGCTGCCGATCACGCGGGCGACCACCGGCTGCGCGACCTCCGAGACCAAGTCGGCCTCCGCGCGACCCTCGAGTCGGTCGAGCACGCCGACGACGATGGCGCGGATCTCGTCCTCGTGCTCGGCGATGCGCTTGGGCGTGAATCCCTTCTGGAAGAGCTGCTTGATGCGGTCGTGCTTGGGCGGGTCCATGCCGATGAACATCGCCCGCGAGAGCTCGATCGGGAAGATCGACTCGCTGACCGCGGTGACGCCGCCGAGCTCGGAGGAGTACGTCTCCCAGTCGCGACTCACGGCCGCGATGTCCTCGGGTCGCGTGATCGACCAGAAGCCCTTCTCGAGCGGGAACTCCGTGATCTCCGAGGTCCAATGCAGCGGGCAGTTCGTGCGCAACTCCTTGAACAGCTCATGCGGCGGACCGTCCAGCCACCGCTCGCGGTCGAGCACCCGGACGTCGTTCAGGGAGGCGGGATGAGCAGCCATACGGTCAAGCTACCGCCACCCTGTCCCGTCTTCTTGCGGCTCTGCTCGGAGGCTGTCGCCATCGCCTTCGCGCACAAGGACTGTCTGCTGCCCCAATCACTGCCCCACAGCGCCCAGAGGCAGCGCTAATCTGGCTTACCTAAGCCAGTTCCAGGTCGCCACGGGGCGATCTCGAAAACCGTTGTGCGCGCAAGCGTACCGAGGGTTCGAACCCCCCCCCCTCCGCTTCGTTGCGCCGTTCAGGTGCAGCAGTCCTCGTCGCAGCGCTCTGACGGCGCCGCGTCGAGGGGTGGGGCGGTGCAGCAGGATTCGCCGCGCCAGGAGTCGCGGGCTTCCTTCCCGGCGACCACGGCGATGACGAGTGCGGTGAGCGGGTCGGCCCACCACCAGCCGGCGACGGCGTTGAGGCCGAGACCGATCAACAGCGCGGCGGACAGGTAGGCGCAGAGCATCGTCTGGCGGCTCTCGCTCTTGCCCGCCGAGGAGCGCAGCGCCTCTGCCACGCGCGCCTTGGCGGCGGCCAGCGGGGGCATGGTGACGAGGGTGAATGCCGCGAGGCCGATGCCAACCCAGCTCGCGTCGGGCTCGTCGCCGCCGGCGAGCGAACGGATCGCCTCGATGGCGACATACGCCGCGATGACGTAGAAGCTGATGGCGATCAGCTGTTGGGCGCGCCGCTCGGCGATGGCTGATGTCGCGCGGGCGCTGGCAAAGCGCCAGAGCACGATGGATCCCGCGAACGCCTCGATGAGGGAGTCTGCGCCGAAGCCGATGAGCGCGATCGATCCGGCGGCGAGTCCCGCGCCGACGGCGATCGCGGCCTCGATGCCGTGCCAGCCGACGCCGAGCCAAGCGAGTGCTCTCGCCCGGCGCACGAGGTGGTCGTGCTGGCTCGTGGTCGGACGTGTCGCCGCGGGCGAAGGGACGGCCGGCAGCGCGGGGAGTTCGACGGGCGCCATGCTCAGGTCTTGCCAGCGGTGTCTGCGGCAAGTGCGTCGAGGAGCAGGCGGGCCCGTTCGGTGAGCTCGTACATGACCATCTTGCCGTCGCGCCGGGAGCGGGCGAGGCCGGCGCCCCTGAGCTGGCGCAGGTGGTGGGAGACGAGCTTTTCGTCGCGGCCGAGCACCCAGCCCAGATCGCAGACGCACGCCTGGTCGCCGTCGCGCAGCGCGATCGCGATCGCGAGCCGTGTGGGGTCGCCGAACGCCTTTGCGACGCGGGCGAGGTCGTCGAGACGTTCGACCCCGGGTTGGCTGGCGCGCAGGGCTTCGGCCTTGGGCAGGTCGAGGCACAGCAGGTCGCACGTGTCGGGCTCGATCGCCACGCCGGAGAACGTAGCAGGACGTTCGCACATCCGTACGAACGTCCGTGCGTCGCGTGCGTCGGGCTGCCAACGATATGGGCGATGGGCGGCTGGAATCGGCCGCGGAGAACGACTTAGGCGGGGCGCGCGAGCGCGCCGATCACCGTCGCCGTGACGGCGGCTTCGGCGTCGTGGTCATCGACGCGGCCGGCGCGCACCTCGGCGCTGGCGGCGTGGATGAGCGCGATCAGCATGCTCAGGTGCCAGTCGGCGGGGACGTCGGCGCGGAACGCGCCGCTGTGCTGCCCGCGCCGGACGAGTGGCAGGAGCTGGTCGAGCACGCCGGCGTGGCGCTCATGCACCTCCTCGGAGGTGTCCCTGGCAGTCGTGATCGCGACGAGGGCGTGGTAGCGGCCGAGCTTGCGCCAGGTCGCGGCGACGACGCGGCGTAGCGCGTCGATCGGCTCGCCTCGCTGCGGATCGGCGGCGGCGATGGCCTCGCCGATCTCGCTGAACGCCCGGGCCGTGACCGCGTCCAGCAGCTCGTCGCGGGTCGGGTAGTGGACGTAGATCGTCGCCCGAACGACCCCGGCGCGGCGCGCGATCTCGGTCATGCTCGCGTCGAGGTCGTCGGTCAGGGCCTCCAGGGCGGCGTCGAGGATGCGCTCGATGTTGCGCTGCGCATCCGCGCGCCGCCGTGGTTGGGCCGATGTCTGCTTTGCCGCGGCCACGTGACCTTTCAGTGCACCGACACGGGCGGGGCGGCCTTGAGCTTGGGCAGGAACGTCCGCGTGGTCGGGAGCAGCAGCGGGCCGACGATGCCGCCGACGGTCGCGATGATGCTGGCGACCAGGAACGCGTCGCCGATCCCGCCGGCCAGCGCGGTCGGGCTCGCTGCCGCGGAGCCGGTCGCGACGCTGACCAGGACGGCGATTCCGATGGACCCTCCGACCTCATGTCCGGTGGTGTTCAACCCCGACAGCATGCCCGCCTCCTCGGCGGGAGCGCCGGTCAGCACCGACAGGGCGACGCCGACGAGCGCGATGCCCAGGCCGAGCCCGGCGATCACCATCCCGGGCAGCACGTCGGGCACGTAGCTGCCGTCCACGCCCAGGCGCGAGAGCAGCATCGTTCCGATCGACATGAGGATGAACGCCACCGCCATGCCTCGCCGCGGCCCGGCGTGGCCGATCAGGTGGCTTCCCACGTGCGCGCCGAGTCCCGCGCTGATCGCGATCGGCAGGAACGCGAGGCCGGTCTCCAGCGGGCCCGTCCCGAGGACCTGCTGCAGGTACATCGACGTGAGCAGGAAGGTGCCGAACAGCACCGATGAGGCGGTGAGCATCATCAGGAAGCCGCCGCCGACGCCGCGCTCGCGCAGGCGCGAGACGTTGAGCAGCGGCGTGCGCGTGCGCGTCTCGAGCGCGCCGAACAGGGCGAGGCCGGTCAGGCCGCCGAGCCCGAGGACGAGCGTCTGCGCGGACGTCCACCCGGCGTCGCCGGACTGCGACAGGGCGTAGACGACGGCCGCGAGGCTCGCGGTGGCCAGCAACGCCCCGCGGAGGTCGAGGCCCGACCAGCGCGGCGGCTCCCGGTCGGGCGCGATCGCGCGGCGGGCTGCGATGAGAACACCCGCGCTGACGGGCAGGTTGATGAAGAAGATCGCCCGCCAGTCGATCAGCTCCGTCAGCATGCCGCCCAGCAGGACGCCGATCGCCGCGCCGGCGCCTCCGACGGCTCCCCAGACGCCGAGCGCCTTGGTGCGCTGTGGGCCCTGGAACGTCGTCGTGATGATCGACAGCGCGGCCGGCGAGAGCATCGCGGCGCCCAGCCCCTGCCCGGCGCGGGCGGCGAAGAACGCGCCCGCGCCGGCGGACAGCGCCGACGCCAGCGAGGAGGCGGTGAACACGCCAAGGCCGGCGAGGAACATGCGCCGGCGCCCGAGCAGGTCGGCGGCGCGGCCGCCGAGCAGCAGGAGGCTGCCGAAGACCAGCGAGTAGCTCGTGATCGTCCAGCCGAGCTGCCCGCCCGACAGGTTGAGGTCCTTCGCCATGTCCGGAAGCGCCACGTTCACCGCCGAGACGTCGAGGATGACCATGAGCTGCGCCAGCGAGAGCAGGGCGAGCAACGCGGCGCCGGCACGGCGCGAGCCCGGGGGCCGGCTGTGTGAGCGGGGGGTGTGCATGGGAGGCTCCGATCCGAAGTCAGACAGCATTGTCCGACTTAGTAAATCAGACAGCGCTGTCTGAGTTCAAGCCGATCGGGAGCGGAAATCCGGTGCGGTCTGGAACGTCCTCGGGTGAAGCCCACAGCCTTCGATGGTTAGGAAGGGGCGTGAACCCTGGGATCGGCGTTGGCGCGCGCGCTGAAGCGTCGCGGTTACGCCGCCCCCTTGTCGCTGCGCTCGCTGGGCGGGAAGGACCGGCAGTCCCACCGAACGTCCCACAAGCCGCTCTGGTGAGGCTAAAATGGCTTACCTACGCGGTGTTCCGCACACCGCACGCAGGTCTCGAAAACCGTTGTGCGCGCAAGCGTACCGAGGGTTCGAATCCCTCCCCCTCCGTACTTGAAAGCCGCGCACGGCGTCGCTGACCGCGATGGCCCTCCGCGCTACGGTGAACGGACCTGCACAGGAGGAGGGAGAGATGGCGGCGACTGACGTCGAGCAGCAGCAGCTTCTGATCGCGGGGGAGTGGACCGCGGCTTCCGGGGGCGGGACCTTCGAGCGGGTCGACCCGTTCACGGGCGAGCCGGTGACGGTTGCCGCGGCGGCCGCGCGCGAGGACGCGCGGCGCGCCTGCGACGCGGCGGCCGCGGCCTTCGAGGCCTGGTCGCAGACGTCACCGGGCGAGCGGCGCACGCTGCTCTCGAAGGCGGCGGACCTGCTCATGGAGCGCGCGCCGGAGATCGCATCGGTCATGACCGAGGAGGTCGGCGGCACGTTCGGGTGGGGGATGTTCAATTGCGACCTCGCCTCGCGGATGTTGCGCGAGGCCGCAGCACAGACCTACTCGGTCACGGGCGAGGTGATCCCGTCCGACGTGCCCGGTGCGCTGGCGTTCGCGGTGCGCCAGCCGGTCGGCG
>VAYD01000163.1:0-1966 GCA_005883905.1 Actinomycetota bacterium | reverse complement strand
CGCCGGTGATCCTCTCGACGCGCGCGGTGGCGACGCCGCTCGCCTACGCGAACACGGTCGTGCTCAAGGCCTCGGAGCGCTGTCCGCGCACGCACGGCGCGGTCGTGCGCGCGATCGCGGATGCCGGGCTTCCCGCGGGCGCGATCAACCTGGTCACGCACGCGCCTGACGACGCGCCCGACGTCGTCGACGAGCTGATCGCGCATCTCGCCGTGCGGCGGGTGAACTTCACCGGCTCGACGAGGGTCGGCCGGATCGTCGCGGTCAAGTGCGCTGAGCATCTCAAGCGCTGCCTGCTGGAGCTGGGCGGCAAGGCGCCCCAGGTGGTGCTCGGCGACGCCGACTTGGAGGCGGCCGCGGACGCGGCGAGCTTCGGCGCGTTCATGAACTCCGGGCAGATATGCATGTCGACGGAGAAGCTCGTCGTCGATCGCTCGGTCGCGGACGGGCTTGCGTCGAAGCGATGATCGGCCCGGTCGTCGACGACGCGTCACGGGAGCGGATCCTCGAGCTGATCGAGGACGCGCGCGGCAAGGGCGCCGAGGTGCTCGCGGGCGGCGACGCCGACGGCAATGTGATCGCGCCGACGGTGCTCGCAAACGTCACGCCGGAGATGCGCATCTACAGCGAGGAGTCGTTCGGGCCCGTGGTCGCGGTCGTCCCCGTCGACGGCGACGACGAGGCGGTGCGCGTGGCCAACGACACCGAGTACGGCCTGGCGGCGGCGGTCTTCGGCGAGGACGTCGACCACGCGCTGGATATCGCGCGGCGGATCGAGAGCGGCATCTGCCACGTCAATTCCTCGACCGTCCACGACGAGCCGCAGATGCCGTTCGGTGGCGTCAAGGCGTCGGGTTGGGGGCGCTTCGGCGGCACCGCCGCGCTGCAGGAGTTCACGGAGCTGAGGTGGATGTCGGTCCAGCAGGCCCCGCGCCACTACCCGATCTGATGGCCTGGCGTGACACGCCGCCGTTCCGCGCCGACCACGTCGGCAGCCTGCTGCGCCCGCCGGAGCTGCTGGCCGCGCGCGAGCGCAACGACCCGGACCTGCGCGCGATCGAGGACCAGGCGATCCGCGAGGTCGTGCAACTGCAGAAGGACGTTGGCCTTCGGACGGCGACCGACGGTGAGTTCCGCCGCGCGTCGTGGCACATGGACTTCATCTACTCGCTGGACGGTGTGAGCAAGGCACCGGGCGACCTGGTCGTGAAGTTCCACAACGAGAAGGGCGACATCGAATTCACGCCTGCGGCGATGCAGATCGACGGCAAGCTCGGCGTGAGCGAGACGATCTTCGGCGACGCCTTCGCGTTCCTGAAATCGTGCGTCGGCGGCGGGCAGCTGCCGAAGCTGACGATCCCGTCGCCGAGCATGGTCCATTACCGCGGCGGCCGCGCCTCGATCGACGAAGCCGTCTATCCGGACATGGAGCAGTTCTGGGCCGACCTCGTCGCCGCCTACCGCGAGGAGGTTCGGCGGCTCGGCGAGCTCGGCTGCACCTACCTGCAGTTCGACGACACAAGCCTGGCCTATCTCAACGACCCTGAACAGCGCGAACACGTGCGCGAGATCGGCGGCGACGCCGAGCACCAGCATGAGACCTACATCCGCCACATCAACGAGGCGGTCACCGATCGTCCCGAAGGCATGGCCGTCACGACCCACATGTGCCGCGGCAACTTCCGCTCGTCCTGGGTCGCCGAGGGCGGCTACGACTTCGTCGCCGAAGCGCTCTTCAACGAGCTGCAGGTCGACGGCTTCTTCATGGAGTGGGACGACGCGCGCTCCGGCGGCTTCGAGCCGCTGCGCTTCGTGCCGCCGGGCAAGATCGTCGTGCTCGGCCTGATCACGACAAAGCGCGGCGAGCTGGAGGACCGCGAGATGCTGCTGCGCCGCATGGACGAGGCGTCGCAGTACGTCGACGTCGACCAGCTCTGCCTGTCGCCCCAGTGCGGCTTCTCCTCGA
>VAYD01000162.1:492-8476 GCA_005883905.1 Actinomycetota bacterium | reverse complement strand
CGGCTTCTTCAACATGGAACTCTTCGTTCCCGTCTCCGGACCGGCGAAGCTGATCGAGGTCAACGGCCGGATCGCCTCGCAGTTCGCGCCGCTCGTCCGGGCGGTGCAGGGCCGGTCGACCTACGAGGCGCTCTTCCGGCTCGCGTGCGGCGACGATCCTGCGTGGAGCACGGCGGCTTCGCACGGGGCAGCGATCAGCTACTGCCTGCGTGTGTTCGAGGACGCGTTCGTTGCCGGCGTCCCGGAGGCAGGCGACGACGTCGAGATCCTGGTCGAGCCCGGACGCTTGCTGTCGGAGCAGGGGACGAACGACGCGGAGAGCTACCGGCTCGCGATACTGCACGCGTGGGGCGCGACGAGGGAGGACGCGCTCGACCGCTGCCGGGCACGCGCGGCCGCGCTGGCCTTCCACCTGGTGCCGGCGAGGCGGCTCGCGGCGGCGGCCCGCGGCAATGGCTGACCGGAAGGCGGCGGGCGCCGGAGCCGCCGCCGAGATCGTCTTCAGCCACGTCACCAAGCACTACCCGGGTCGGCGCGCCGCGGCCGTCAAGGACCTGTCGCTCGTCGTCCCTGCGGGCGAGATCTGCGTCCTCGTCGGCCCTTCGGGCGCCGGCAAGACGACGGCGATGAAGCTCGTGAACCGGCTGATCGACTTCGACGAGGGCGACATCACGATCGACGGACGCAGCATCCGTGAGCTCGACGCCGTCGAGCTCCGCCGCGGCATCGGCTACGTCATCCAGCAGATCGGCCTCTTCCCGCACATGACGGTCGGCGACAACATCGCCGTCGTCCCCCGCCTGCTCGGCTGGCCGAAGCAGCGCATCCGCGAGCGCGTCGCCGAGCTCGTCGAGCTGGTCGGCCTCGAGGCGGGCGACCGCGACCGCTACCCCTCCCAGCTCTCGGGCGGCCAGCGGCAGCGTGTCGGCCTCGTGCGCGCCCTCGCGGCGGAGCCGAAGGTCATGCTCATGGACGAGCCCTTCGGCGCACTCGACCCGATCACGCGCGACCGGCTCCAGAACGAGTTCCTGCGCCTGCACGAGGTCGAGCGCAAGACCGTCATCTTCGTCACGCACGACATCGACGAGGCGATCAAGCTCGGCGACCGGATCGCGATCCTGCGGGAGGGCGGCGTGCTCGCGCAGTACGACGCGCCGGACGCGATTCTCGCCTCCCCCGCCGACGACTTCGTCGCCCGCTTCGTCGGCGCCGACCGCGGCCTGAAGCGGCTCGCGCTGCGGCGGCTCTCCGAGATCGAGCTCGACTCGCCGAACGGAATCCCGCCCGACGCCCCGCGCACGTCGCTGCAGACGACCATCCGCGACGCGCTCTCGCTCATGCTGACGGAAGGGGCGGAGAACCTCGTCGTCGTCGACGACAGCGGTGAGGTCGCCGGGTTGCTCTCGGTCGGGCGGGTCAGCCGGCTGCTGGCGGAACCATGAGCGGGCCGCCGCCACCTGTCGTCATCCCGAACTTCGGCGGCGCCAGCAAGTGCGTGACGAACAACGACCTCTTCTGCGCGGACTGGGTACAGCACAACTGGGGCTCCACTCTTCAGCCCGCGCTGCTCGAGCACCTGAGGCTGACGCTGATCGCCGTCGCGATCGGGTTCGTCATCGCCTTTGCGGCCGCCGTCGTCGCCCGCCGTCTGCGCTTCGTCGAGCATCCGTTCACCCTGGTCGGCGCGTTGCTCTACACGATCCCGAGCATCGCCCTCTTCCAGCTCCTCGTCCCGTTCACGGGCCTGACCGAGACGACGGTGGAGATCGCACTCATCGGCTACACGCTGCTGATCCTGTTCCGGAACACGCTCGCCGGGTTCCAGGCCGTGCCCGAGGACGTGCTCGAGGCGGCGCGCGGGATGGGGCTCCGAGGCCGCGAGATCCTCTGGCGGATCGAGGTTCCGCTCGCCCTGCCCGCGATCATGGCCGGCCTGCGGATCGCGACCGTGACCGTGATCAGCCTCGCGACGGTCGCCGCGTTCATCGACGACGAAGGCCTGGGCTCCCCCATCTTCCGCGCGATCCAGTCCAACGTCTTCAAGACCGAGCTCTTCGCCGCGGGCGGGCTCGCGGTCGCGCTGGCGCTGTTCGCCGACGCGTTCCTGGTGCTCGTCCAGCGCCTCGTCACGCCCTGGGCACGGAGGGAGCGCACATGAGGCCCGTGATCGACGGCTTCCCGTGGATCACCGACAACCTGTCGCTGGTCTTCGACAAGACCGGCGTGCACCTGCTGATCGCGGTGCTGGCGCTGCTGATCTCGATCGCGATCGCCATGCCGGTCGGCGTCTGGCTCGGCCACGTCCACCGCGGCGGATTCGCCGCGATCAACATCTCCAACGTCGGCCGCGCGCTGCCCTCGCTCGCCGTGATCGCGATCCTCATCGGCGTGATCGGCCTCGGGCGCAACACCCTGATCGTGGCGCTCGTCGTGCTCGCGGTGCCCGTGATCCTCACCAACGCGTACGTCGCCGTCGACACTGTCGACCGCGACGTCGTGGATGCTGCGCGTGGCATGGGATTGCGCGAGCGCCAGATCCTCGCCCGCGTCGAGCTGCCGCTCGGGCTGCCGCTGCTGTTCGCGGGGATCCGCACCGCGGCGGTGTTCGTCGTGGCCACCGTGCCGCTCGGCGCACTCACCGGCACTGACGGAGGCCTGGGCGACATCATCGCCAACCAGGCCAGCTACAGGCTCGAGGGCGTCGTCGGCGCCGCGATCTGCGTCGCGGTGCTGGCACTGCTCATCGACGGGCTCTTCGCCGCGATCCAGCGCGCGGTGACTCCGCGCGGACTGCGCGGGCAGATCGACTTCGCCGCCGTGCAGACGGCGGCGGCAAGCAACCCACAGGAGGAAGGGACACCGTGATCAACCGCAAATTCAGGGACCCCGCCCGGCCGCTCGCTGCATTGCTTGCGGTGGCGCTCGCCATCGCGTTGACGGCGTGCGGCAGCAGCAACGACAACAGCAACTCGTCCTCGGCGAGCACGTCGTCGAGCTCGTCGGCCTCGGACCAGCCCGGCAAGGGCAAGCCGGCGGTGACGATCGGCGACAAGAACTTCACCGAGCAGTACGTCCTGGGCGAGCTGTACGCGCAGGCGCTGCGCGCCAAGGGCTACACGGTGAAGATCAAGTCGAACATCGGGTCGTCGGAGATCATCGACAAGGCGCTGACATCCGGGAAGCTCGACTTCTACCCCGAGTACACCGGCGTGATCCTGTCGGAGCTGGCGCACCAGAAGCAGCGCCCCTCAAACCCTGACGAGGCCTACGCGGCTGCCAAGAAGTTCGAGGAGGGGCGCGGCTACACGATGCTCGACAAGACGCCCTTCTTCGATTCCGACGCGCTCGCGGTGAAGCCGGACTTCGCATCCAAGAACGGGCTCGAATCGGTCGCCGACCTCAAGAAGCTCGGCAAGGGCCTCAAGCTCGGCGCCCCGCCGGAGTTCAAGACGCGCTTCGAGGGCCTGATCGGCCTGCAGAAGCAGTACGGCGTGAACCCGACGTTCGTGCCGCTCGCCATCGGCCTGCAGTACAAGGCGCTGGACGACGGCAAGATCCAGGCGGCTGACGTCTTCACGACCGACGGCGCGCTGCAGGGCGGCAAGTACAAGATCCTCAAGGATCCGAAGTTCATCTTCGGCTTCCAGAACGTGTCGCCGATCGTGTCGCAGAAGGTCCTGAACGCGCAGGGCTCTGGCTTCGCGGACACGCTGAACGCCGTCAGCGCCAAGCTGACGACGGAGGCGATGCAGAAGATGAACGCGGCCGTCGACCTCGACAAGCAGAAGCCCGCCTCGGTGGCCAAGCAGTTCCTGCAGGCCAACGGCCTGTCGTAGTCGCGGAACTTCGCGGACGGTGCGGGGTGGATCCCCGCGCCGTCCGGTGCCCGCGGTTAGGTTCGGCCCGTGTCCGTCGACGTCGCCACGGATCGGCTCCAGGTCCGGCTTCTCCACCCCGTCGCCCGGCCGCCGATGCGATCGCGGCCGGGCGACGCGGGCTACGACCTCTGCTGCCTTCACGCCTTTGAGCTGGCGCCGGGCGAGGCGGCGAAGGTGCCGACGGGGCTCGCGCTGGCGATCCCGCCGGGCGTCGCCGGCCTCGTGCTCCCCCGCTCCGGCCTGGCCGCCAGGTTCCGCGTGACGGTGGTGAATGCGCCGGGGCTCATCGACCCGAACTACCGTGGCGAGGTCTGCGTGCTCCTGCAGAACCTCGGGAGCGACCTGTTCGCAGCGCAGGCCGGCGATCGCGTCGCGCAGCTCCTGCTCGTGCCGTTCTGGGCGCCGGAGATGTCGCTTGTGAACGAGCTGCCGGAGTCCGGCGACGACCGCGGCGACGGCGGCTTCGGCTCGAGCGGCGTCAGGCCGGCCGAGCGCCGTTGACCGAGTAGCGGCTGTAGCGCTCGGCGATCGTGCGCGGCAGGCGCGCGCGCACCACCACGCCGTCGGCGGTGTCCTCGCGCTCCATGAAGTCGCCTGCCACGTCGTGCAGCTCGGCCAGGCGCGCGCCCTCGCTGTAGGGCAGCAGCAGCTCGACGTCGTCAAGCGAGCGCTCGAACTCCTGCTGGATGCGCTCGCCCAGCTCGTCGATCCCGCCGCCCGTGAGTGCGCTGACGAGCACGGCGTTGGGATGGCGCAGTCCGACCTCGAGACGGCGATCCTCGTCGAGCGCGTCGGCCTTGTTGAGGACCAGCAGGCGCGGTTGCTCGCCGGCGCCGATCTCGTCGAGCACGTCGTCGACGGCTTTGAGCATCTCGATCATCTCGTCCTCGTCGACGGACGCGTCGACCACGTGCAGGATGAGATCGGCGATCTTGGTCTCCTCGAGCGTCGCACCGAAGGCGTCGACCAGCTGGTGGGGCAGCTTGCGGATGAACCCGACGGTGTCGGTCAACAGGTACGGCCGCCCGTCGATGCGCAGCGAGCGCGTCGTGGGATCCAGGGTGTGGAACAGGCGGTCGCGCACGCCGACCTCGGCTCCGGTCATCCGGTTCAGCAGCGTCGACTTGCCGGCGTTCGTGTAGCCGGCGAGCGCGATGAGCGGTATGTGCGCGCGCTCGCGCTCGGCGCGCATGACGGCCCGCGAGCCCTGCACGTGCTCCAGGCGCCGGCGCAGGGCCGAGATCCGGTCGCGCGCCAGGCGGCGATCGGTTTCGATCTGCGACTCGCCCGGGCCCCTTGTGCCGATGCCGCCGCCGAGCCGCTCCAGGTGGGTCCACAGCCCGCGCATGCGCGCGAGGTTGTACTCGAGCTGTGCGAGCTCGACCTGGAGCTTGCCCTCCGAGGAGTTCGCGTGCCCGGCGAAGATGTCGAGGATGATCGCCGTGCGGTCGACGACCGGCACGCCGAGCAGCTGCTCGAGGTTGCGCTCCTGGCGCGGCGAGAGCTCGTCGTCGCAGGCGACGACGTTCGCGTCGGCCTTCCTCAGGTCCTCCTTGACCTCGTCGAGCTTGCCCGGGCCGAGATACGAGTTCGGGTGCGGATGCTCGCGATGCTGGACGGTCTCCCCCACGACCGCGACGCCCGCGGTGCGCAGCAGCTCGTGCAGCTCCGACAGGTCGTCGCCCTCGGGCAGCGCGGAGATGCAGAACGCACGCTGCTTCGCGCGCCCCGCCTTGGGGCCCGTGTCGTTGGGGTGAGACTCGCCGGTTCGCCCGTGTCGTGATCGCTGCACTGCCTTCAGTCTAGGCGCTTGCCTCCCGCGGTCGATACCTAGGCAACGCCTAGGTAAAGTGGCGACCGTGCGTGCGCGAGTCGTGCTGACATGCCTCCTCCTGCCGGCGATCGGATGTGGCGGCGGCGGCTCGGATGACCTCAAAGTGTCGGCGGCGAGCTCGCTCAAGCCGGCGCTCACGGCGCTTGGGGGCGCGCAGTTCAGCTTCGCGGGCTCCGACCAGCTCGCCGCGCAGATCCGCTCGGGCGCGAAGCCCGACGTGTTCGCCGCCGCCAACACGAAGCTCCCCGACGCGCTCCATGCCGACGGCCTCGTCGAGAAGCCCGTGGCGTTCGCGGGAAACCGGCTGGTGCTGGCCGTGGCACCCAACTCGAAGATCACGAAGCTGTCCGACCTCGCCACGCCGGGCGTGGCCGTCGCGATGGGGTCGCCGAGCGTACCGATCGGCACCTACACGGAGAAGGTGCTGTCGGGTCTGCCCGCATCCGAGCGCGCGGCGATCATGCACAACGTCCGCTCGCGCGAGCCCGACGTCGCCGGCGTGATCGGCAAGCTGACGGAGGGCGCCGTCGACGCCGGGTTCGTCTACGTGACCGATGTCAAGGCGGCGGGCGGCAAGGCGAAGGCGATCGAGCTGCCCGCGGCACTCGAGCCCGACGTGACCTACGAGGCGGCGGTCGTCAAGGGGTCCAAGCAGGCGGACAAGGCGCGTGCGTTCATCAACGGGCTGCTGTCCGGCAAGGGCGCCGCGGCTTTGCGTCGCGCAGGGTTCGCGCCACCGCCGTGAGGCCCTTCGCCGTCGTCTGCGGCGCGGCCCTCGCGCTGGCGGTCGCGTTCCTCGCGCTCCCGGTCGTTGCGGTGTTCGCAGACGCGGCGCCGCGCGATCTGGTCAGCTCGCTCGACGATGGCGCCGCGCTCGACGCGCTACGGCTCAGCTTCGAATGCAGCGCGATCGCGCTGGCGATCATCGTCGCCGTCGGCACGCCTGCGGCCTGGCTGCTCGCCACGCGCCGCTTCCCCGGGCGCGAGGTCGTCGTGACGATCGTCGAGCTGCCGCTCGTGATGCCGCCGGCCGTGGCGGGTATCGGGCTGCTTGCGGCACTCGGGCCGAACGGCATCCTCGGTGGCATCACAGACCGGCACCTCGTGCTGCAGACAGCCGGCGTCGTGGTCGCCCTCACCTTCGTGTCGGCGCCGTTCTACCTGCGCCTCGCACAAGCGGGGTTCACCGCGGTCGATCCGGCGCTCCTCGAGGCCTCGCGCACGCTCGGCGCCGGGGAGGCGCGCACGTTCGCGCGTGTCGCGATACCCAGTGCGAGGGCGGCGCTCGGGGCGGGCGCCGCGCTCGCCTGGGGCCGCGCGCTCGGTGAGTTCGGCGCGACGCTGATGTTCGCCGGCTCGTTTCGCGGCGTCACGCAGACCGCCCCGCTGGCGATCTACGAGCGCTTCTCCACCGACCTGACCGCCGCACTTGCCCTGAGCGCGGTCCTGATCGCGATCAGCGCCGGCCTGCTGCTCGCCGTCAAGTTGGCCACGCGCGATGCTGTCGGCTGAGCTGCGCCATCCGCTGCGCGCGTTCGAGCTCGACCTCGCGCTGGAGGTCGCGCCCGGCGAGTGCGTCGCGCTGGCCGGTCCGTCGGGCGCCGGCAAGACGAGCGCGCTGCGCGCGATCGCGGGCCTGCTGCGGGCCGACCACGCCTCCGTCCGCTGCGGCGACGAGGTCTGGGACGGCCCGGGCGTGCGCCTCGAGCCCGAGCGGCGGCGCTGCGGGTTCCTGTTCCAGGAGTACGCCCTCTTCGGGCACATGTCCGCGTGGGAGAACGTCGCCTATGGGATCCGCGGGCGCCGTGTCACGCGCCGGGCGCAGGCGCTCGAGCTGATGGAGCGCTTCGCGATCGAGGGGCTCGCCGATGCGCGACCGGGCGACCTGTCGGGCGGCGAGCGCCAGCGCGTCGCGCTGGCGCGGGCGCTCGCGCGCCGCCCGCAGGCGCTGCTGCTCGACGAGCCGCTCTCGGCGCTCGATGCCGCCACTCGCGGCGACGCGATGCGCGCGCTGCGGCTGCTGCTGGCCGAGTCGGGTGCGCCGGCCGTGCTCGTCACGCACGATTTCGCCGAGGCCGCCGTGCTCGCGGACCGTGTGGCGGTCGTCGAGCATGGCCGCGTGCTGCAGGAGGGCGACGCGGCCACGCTCGCAGCCGAGCCGCGCTCGGCGTTCGTCGCCTCGTTCACGGGTGCTACGACGCTGCGCGGGGTCGCGTCGCCACGCGACGACGGCCTCACCGCGGTCGCGCTCGACGGCGGTGGCTCGGTCCTG
>VAYD01000162.1:0-475 GCA_005883905.1 Actinomycetota bacterium | reverse complement strand
CGCCGCTCGGCTCGGCGCAGAACCGGATCGCCGCGACGGTCATCTCGCTGACCCCCGCGGGCAACCGGCTGCGCGTGGGGCTGCAAGCCGGTCAGCCGCTCGCAGCCGAGATCACGTCCGCCGGGGCGCAGCGCCTCGGGCTCGTGGCGGGGATGGCCGTGCTTGCAACGTGGAAGGCAACCGCAACGCGCCTGGTTCCGGAGGAGTACGCTCGCGCCCGTCATGGATGACCTGGTCCGGATCGGCGCTGCAGCGCAGGCCCTGGGCGTGAGCGTGGACACGCTGCGCCGGTGGGAGCGCGAGGGCCGCGTGCAGTTCGAGCGCCGCGGCAACAGCCGCTTCCTGAGAGCCGATGAGCTGGCGTCGCTGCTTCGCGCCCGGGGGGCTTCGGATCGCTCGAGCGCCCGCAACCGGCTGCACGGCGTCGTGCTCGAGGTCAAGCGCGACGGCGTCATGGCGCAGGTCGACATGGCCT
>VAYD01000447.1:2135-4387 GCA_005883905.1 Actinomycetota bacterium | reverse complement strand
CGGCCGACGACAGCGAGGGCTGGCTCGTCTCGATGCGCCACATCGCGATCGAGGCCGGCGCCTACGTCGTGTCGGTGCCGCAGTACATCCCGGCGTCGGCGTTCCCCGACGACTTCCCGGTGCCGCTGCCTGACGGCAAGGACGTGTTCGGCGACGGCGGCGCATGCATCATCGACCCGCGCGGGCGGGTCGTCGCCGGGCCGCTGTACGGCGAAGAGGGGATGGTCCTTCACGACTGCGATCTGCGCGCCTGCCTGCACGCGAAGCGCTCGTTCGACGCGATCGGGCACTACAGCCGCGCCGAGGTCCTGCGCCGCTGATGGCCACCACCGCTCGCCCCACCGACACCGCGGTGCGCTACGCGCGCAGCGCCGACGACGCCGCGATCGCCTACCGGATCCTCAGCGACGGCCCGATCGACCTCGTCTTCAACACCGGGATCATCTCCCACGTCGAGGTGCTGCTCGAGGAGCCCGGCGTCGCCCGGATGCTCGAGCGCATCGGCGAGTTCACGCGGCTGATCGTGATGGACCGCCGCGGCACCGGCCTGTCGGACGTGGGCGGCGGCCTGGTGGAGCTCGAGGACGAGGTCGCCGACGTGATGGCCGTGCTGGACGCCGTCGGCAGCGAGCACGCCGCGCTGATGGCCTACACCTCGTCGGGGCCGCTGTTCATCAAGGCGACGGCGATGCACCCGGAGCGGATCCGGGCGCTCATCCTGTACGCGGGCATGGCGCGCCTGACGGCTGTGCCCGGCTATGAGTGGACGCACACGATCGAGGAACGCGAGGCTGCACTCGAGCAGCTGAGCGCCAACTGGGGCTCGGGCTCGAATCTCGACCGGATCGCGCCAAGCCGCGAGGGCGACCTCGCGATGCAGGCGTGGCTGGCGCGCCTCGAGCGGCTCTGCATGAGCCCGACCGCCCACGAGCGCATCTGGCGCCACATGGCCGACGTCGACGTGCGCGAGGACCTGCCGAGCCTGTCGGTGCCGACGCTCGTGATGCACCGCAGCGACGACACGTTCATGGACATCCGGCACTCGCGCTACCTCGCCGAGCACATCCCCAACGCGCGGTACGTCGAGCTCGCGGGCGAGGACTCGCTGCTGTCGACGGGCGACACCGAGTCGATCATCGGCTCGATCGAGGAGTTCCTCACGGGCGGGCGGCGCCGGATGACGGGGCAGCGGCGGCTGCTGACGGTCCTGTTCACCGACATCGTCGACTCCACGGCGCGCGCCGCGAGCTTCGGCGACGCGCGCTGGCGCGACCACCTGCGCGCGCACGACACCGCGCTGCGGCGCGAGATCGAGCGCTTCGGCGGGCGCGAGGTCAAGACGATCGGCGACTCGTTCCTGGTCACGTTCGACGCGCCCTCGCACGGGCTGCGCTGCGCGCAGGCGATGGTGGCTGCGGTCGAGCACCTCGGCCTGCAGATCCGCTGCGGACTGCACACGGGCGAGTGCGAGATCATGGGCGACGACGTCGGCGGCATGGCCGTGCACATCGCCTCGCGCGTGGCGGGGCTCGCCCGCCCGGGCGAGGTCCTGGCATCCGGCACGGCGTTCGGGTCGGTCGTCGGCTCGGACCTGCAGTTCGACTGGCGCGCCACCCAGGAGCTCAAGGGCGTCCCGGGTCAGTGGCCTGAGCAGCCCGCCGGCAACGGTCGCCCCGAGCCCGGTGTAGTCGGTCGACTGGGGGCCGTCGCGGATCGTCGGGAGGGCGTGAAGCACGAAGTCGCCCACCAGCCACCCGAGCCCCAGCGCGATCGACCCCGCCGCTTGGAGCTGCCACGCAAGCCGCGGGTAGGCGAGGGCGGCGACGACGGTGACTGCGCCGAACGCGAGAACGCCCTCGAACTGGAGATCCATTTCCACCCCTACGATCAGGTGGTCAACGAGATGGGCGACCGCCGCGGCGGCGGCGACGGCAAAGACGATCCGCTCCGTTCTCACCTGCCGCGCAACCGGCTGAGCAGGTAGCGGCCCATCAGCTCGGCCCAATCGGCCACCCCGCACACGAGGTGGCCGGTGGGCCCGGTGGCCAGCCGAGCGGCGACGCGCTCGCTGAGTGGACGAGGGGCGTGCACGGCGTTGACGGTATCGTCACTCGCCAGATGCCAGACGTGAAGACGACCGTTACCGAGCTGCCCGAGTCACGCGTGCGCGTGCAGGCCGAAGTCCCTGCGGACGAGGTCGAGCGCCGCGTCCAGGACACCGCGCGGCGGCTCGGGCGCGAGCTGAAGATGCC
>VAYD01000447.1:0-2032 GCA_005883905.1 Actinomycetota bacterium | reverse complement strand
GAGGCGCTCGACGCGTCGGGCATCCATCCCGTCGGCGAGCCCGACGTGGATCTGGGCGACCTGCCGAAGGCCGGCGACCCGCTGACGTTCACGATCGAGATCGGCGTGCGCCCGACCGCGCAGCTCGGCGACTACAAGGGCGTCGACGCGCCCAAGCGCGAGCCCGAGGCCTCCGACGAGGCGGTTGAGGCCGAGCTCGAGGCGCTGCGCGAGCGCGCTGCCCGGCTCGAGACGGTCGAGGAGCCCGCGGGCGAAGGCGACTTCGTCGTCATGGACTACGTGGGCTCGATCGACGGCGAGCCGTTCGAGGGCGGCGAGGGCCGCGACCAGCTGCTGGAGCTCGGGTCGGGCCGGCTGATCCCGGGCTTCGAGGAGCAGCTCACGGGCGCGAAGGCGGGCGACGAGCGGACCGTCAAGGTCACGTTCCCCTGACGACTACGGTGCGGAACCCCTGGCCGGCAAGGACGCCGAGTTCGCCGTCACGGTCAAGGAGGTCAAGCGCAAGGAGCTGCCGGAGCTCGAGACGCGGAGTTCCGCGAGGCGGTGCTGGACGCAGTCGTCGCAGCCGCCACCGTCGCGGTGCCGGAAACGCTGGTGGACTCACGCGCGCGTGAGCTGTGGGAGCGGATGCTGCATTCGCTCGGCCACCAGGGCATCTCGAAGGACGCCTACCTGCAGATCTCCGGCAAGACCGAGGACGAGATCCTCGACGAGGCCAAGCCCGACGCCGAGCAGGCGCTGCGTCGCGAGGCGGTCATCGCCGCGGTGATCGAGGCCGAGGACATCCAGCCCTCCGACGGCGACGTGCTCGCCGCGCTGCAGGCGTCGGCGACACGCGAGGGCACGACGCCCGAGAAGCTGCGCCAGCGCCTGGAGTCCGCCGGGCGACTCGACGAGGTGCGCGAGGACCTCGCCCAGCGCGCGGCGATCGACTACCTCGCCGAGCACGCCAACGCGATCGACCCCGGCCGGGCGGCGGCGCGCGACAAGCTCTGGACGCCCGACAAGGGCTAGCCGCGTGCAGCTCTGAGGGCGTCCTCGGGGTCGGGGTAGTGGACCATCTCGATCACCTTGCCGTCGCGGAAGGTGGTGAGGTTCGCGACCGCCGGCGCCGGGTCCGGCCCCTCCGATGGCGGCCGCATGATCACGACGACCTTGTCACCGGCGCCGACGACGTCGACCAGCTCGAATCTGCCGCCCTGGATGACCTGCGACCGGCGCATGAAGGCGAGTGCCTGGTCGCGGTTGTGACAGGCTCCGGCGGCCGAAGGATCGCCGCCATGCCATGACACGTCGGGATCGAGCAGGTCGGCGATCGCGGCGAGGTCACCACGCAGCGCCGCCTCGAAACCCCGGCGCGCCGTTTCGCGGTTGGAGTCGGCCATGGCGCAAATGATCTCAAGACCCGGCTGCGGCGCCCGAACACCCGGCTGGCCGCCAAAACCACGTTGCTAGGCTGCGACGGGCAGGAATCAGGCACCCGAATCGGAACCTAAGCGAGGACTATGAGCCCCCTTGTCCCCATGGTCGTGGAGCAGACGTCACGCGGAGAGCGCGCGTTCGACATCTACTCCCGGCTGCTCAACGAGCGCATCGTCTTCCTGGGGACACCCGTGGACGACCAGATCGCGAACCTGATCGTCGCCCAGCTGCTGCACCTCGAGTCCGAGGATCCCGACAAGGACATCTCGGTGTACATCAACTCCCCGGGCGGGAGCGTGTACGCGGGCCTGGCGATCTACGACACGATGCAGTTCATCAAGCCCGACGTGCAGACGATCTGCGTGGGCATCGCAATGTCGATGGGCGCGCTGCTGCTCGCCGGGGGCGCCGAGGGCAAGCGCATGGCGCTCCCGAACGCCAAGATCCTGATCCACCAGGTTTCGAGCGGTTTCCAGGGTCAGGCGACAGATATCGAGATTCACGCTAAAGAGATCATCGATATCCGCCGACGTCTCGACGAGATCATCGCCAAGCACACGAAGCAGGACTACGACAAGGTCCGCACGGACACGGAACGTGACTACTTCAT
>VAYD01000161.1:2882-12909 GCA_005883905.1 Actinomycetota bacterium | reverse complement strand
GAGGAGCTAATGCACAACTTCGGGGGTAATGTTCATCGCCCCCCTTGGGCCTGACCACGAATTCCGCCCGGAGACCCTATGGCTGTCGCCACGAATCCTCTCGACAAGACCGACGAGCAGCGCGCGATCTGCGACATGGTTCGCCAGTTCGCCGACGAGCAGATCCTCCCCAACGCCGAGCACTTCGACCACGAGGACTCCTTCCCGGAGGACATCGTCGAGCAGATGAAGGAGCTCGGCCTGTTCGGCGTGACCATCCCGGAGGAGTACGGCGGGATGGGGCTGGACCTCACGACCTACGTGATGATCGTCGAGGAGCTCAGCCGCGGCTGGATCTCGATCAGCGGCGTCATCAACACGCACTTCATCGGCTCGTACCTGCTCATGAAGTACGGGACCGACGCGCAGCGCCACAAGTACCTGCCGCGCATGGCGACCGGCGAGATCCGCGCGGCGTTCTCGCTCAGCGAGCCGGAGCTCGGCTCCGACGTCCAGGCGATCAAGACGTCGGCGACGAAGGTCGACGACGGCGCCTACGAGATCAACGGGCAGAAGATGTGGGTCACCAACGGCCTGCGCTCCGGCCTGGTGTTCGTGCTCGTCAAGACCGACCCGAACGCCGATCCGCGCCACAAGGGCTTCACGTGCTTCATCGCCGAGAAGGAGCCGGGCGTCTCGGAGAACACCGGCGCGTACGCGGGGCTGACCGTCCCGCCGCAGATCAAGAAGATGGGCTACAAGGGCGTCGAGTCCACCGAGCTGGTCTTCGACGGCTACAAGTGCCCGGCCGAGAACATCCTCGGCGGGGAGCAGGCGGGGCTGAACGCGGGCTTCGCGCAGATGATGGACGCGCTCGAGGTCGGGCGGGCGAACGTCGCCGCACGCGGCGTCGGCCTCGCGCAGCGCGCGCTCGAGCTCGCCGTCCGCTACTCGCAGGAGCGCAAGACGTTCGGCAAGCCGATCGCGCAGCACCAGGCGATCCAGTTCAAGCTCGCCGACATGGCCACCCAGGTCGAGGCGGCGCGGCTGCTGACGATCAAGGCCGCGCGCCTCAAGGACGCGGGCGAGCGCTCGGACATGGAGGCCGGCATGGCGAAGCTGTTCGCCTCGGAGGCCGCGCGCTTCTGCGCCGAGGAGTGTCTGCGCATCCACGGCGGCTACGGGTACTCCAAGGAGTACGAGATCGAGCGCATCTACCGCGACGCGCCGCTGCTCCTGATCGGCGAGGGCACGTCCGAGATCCAGAAGATGGTCATTGGCAAGAAGCTGCTCCAGAGGTACAAGATCTAGGTGGCCTCATCCGACGCCATAGAGCTGCTCGATCGCGCGGTGCGCGGGTTCCTCGATGAGGTGCCCGCGTTGAAGGACCTCAAGCTCGTCGTCGGGGTGGACCTCAACGGCCGCGGCGGCGACGTGCAGCAGTTCCGGATCGAGATGCCGGACCTGGACATCCGCAAGGACATGGGGACCGACGCGAAGATCCGGATCGAGATGCGCCGTGACTTTTTCAACCTGATGGTCGAGCACGGCGCGAAGGTCCCCGACTGGGAGCAGGCGTTCTACGAGGGCCGCGCGAAGGCGACGGGCGTCGATCAGTACCTCAAGCTGATCCAGCGCGTCGTCGAGCGCCAGCAGGAGCGCACGCGCCTGCGGAAGGCACGGGGCTGAGCACGCCTCGCGAGGACGGGCTGCGCATGCCCGCCGAGTGGGCGCCGCACGAGCGCACGCTCATGGCGTGGCCGGCGCGCCCGGAGCTGTGGCGCGGGCAGCTGGCGCAGGCGAAGGCGGACTACGCGGCGACCGCCGCGGCGGTCGCGGCCTTCGAGCCGCTGACGATGGTCTGCGCCGACGAGTCCGCCGCCGCCGAAGCGCGCGCGGCGCTGCCCGGCGAGGTCGAGATCGTCGTCGAGCCGATCGACGATTCGTGGCTGCGCGACAGCGGGCCGATCTTCGTGAACTCGTCCCACCCACCCCAACGCCGTGCAGGCGTGCATTTCGGCTTCAACGCGTGGGGCGAGAAGTTCCACCCGTTCGACAAGGACGCCGCGATCGGCGCGCGTCTGGTCGAGCTCGCGGGTGACGATTGCTACCGTGCGCCGCTCGTCCTCGAGGGCGGGTCGATCTGCGCCGACGGCGAGGGCACACTGATCACGACCGAGCAGTGCCTGCTGCACCCGAGCCGCAACCCCGGGCTCTCGCGCGAGCAGATCGAGCAGCACGTGATCGACTTCCTGGGCCTGGAGCGCGTCGTCTGGCTCGGCCAGGGGCTGGTCGAGGACCGCGACACCGACGGGCACGTCGACCTCATCGCGGCGTTCACCAAGCCCGGCGAGGTGATGCTCCAGACGGTCCCCGAGGGCAACCCCAACTTCGACAACTGCCGCGAGAACGCCGCGCGCCTCGAGGCCGCCGGCATCGACGTGGTCGAGATGCCGCACCTCCCGTACTCGGAGGTCGAGGGGGAGAGCGTCGCCTGCGGCTACATGAACCTCTACGTCTGCAACGACGCCGTGATCGTGCCGGTCTCCGGCGCCGACACCGACCCCGACGCGCTCAGCCGGATCGCGGAGGGCTATCCCGGGCGCGAGGCCGTCCCGGTCCCCGGGGCCGTGCTCGCGTGGGGCGGCGGCGGCCCGCACTGCATCACGCAGCAGGTTCCAGCCAAGCCATGAAAAAGGGCGGGCGGCCCGAAGGCCGCCCGCCGATCCCCGTCCCACAGAGGTCTTGGCGCTACGGGCGCTGCCAGGGATCGACGTAGAGGTCGTCGATCTTGAACGAGCCGCCGATCGCGGTGAACTGGAAGGCGATCGCGGTGTTGGCCGCCCCGAGCGTCGGCAGCAGGTTCGCCATCGTCAGCAGCTGCGGCGAGAGCCGCCACTGCTGCGCGACGCCGAGCAGCCCGATCGTCTGCGCCTGCGTCGTGCCCGAGGCGTCGTCGAAGAGGACGTCGACCTGGAGCGTGGCGCCGGGCAGCCCGCCGGTCTGCTTGAAGAACACGCGCGCGGTCGGCTCGCCGAGGCCCACGCACATCGCCGGGCTCAGCGCGGTGCCGCCGTTGCTGATCTGCAGCGAGGAGTGGTCGTTGGCGCCGCCGACGTGGAACGACTCGTTGTCCGAGGTGTCACGCGAAGCCGCGACGAGGGTCCAGTGCGAGCCGCTGTTCTCGAAGCCGCCGCCCGGAGCCTGCACGTAGCTCGCGGGATCCGCGAATGGCAGGAAGACCTGGCTTCCGGTGTTGTCGCACCAGGCGCCGTCGTCGGGCAACAGCGCGGCGGACGCGCTGCCCGCTCCGAGCGCCAGCAGCGCGGCGGCGGCGAGCGGAGCAAGGACACGGCGGGTGATGGAGACGAGCTGCACGGGGGTGCGTCCCTTCGGTTCTGACCTTTGGACCCTTGTAGAGCGCCTCCCGCTCTTGGCGCCGTATCGGCATTTGAGTAACCAGGGTTGAGTAGAACATCCGTCCAGTTCTGCAGGCGTTCCTCCAGGCGCGTCCGCGCTGGATTCGACAGATACGCTCCCGGCGATGGCGGACCGCGCGCGCGTCAAGGTCCTGTACGGATTCGGAGCCGTGTCGCCCGCGACGGAGGACTCCGTGCGGCGCGCGCGCAGCCAGCGTCCGGAGCCGTTGGGCGACCGGCTGCTGCTGACCGAGTCGATCTTCGCGGCGCTGTTCGTCGTCGCCGCGATCGCGCTGATCGAGATCGGCAACCCGGGCCACGTGCCGGTCGGCCCCGCGATCGTGCTGACGATCGCGTTCGCGCTGCTGTCGCGGTTCGAGTTCGAGGTCGGCGCCGGCTACTCGATCCCGACACAGCTGGCGTTCGTCCCGATGCTGTTCGTGCTGCCGCCGGAGGTCGCGCCCGCGCTCGTCGCGGCCGGCCGCCTGCTCGGCGGACTGCCGGACTTCCTCCGGCGCGAGCTGCCGTTCGATCGCGTCATCTCGCGCCTCACCGACTGCTGGTGGTCGTTCGGCCCCGCGCTCGTGTTGACGTGCGCGGGCGTCGACGGCGCGCACTGGGCCGACTGGTACTGGTGGCTGCTCGCGCTCGCCGCGCAGCTGGCGTTCGACCTCGCGATCTCGAGCGCGCGCGAGTACTTCGGCACCGGACGTGCGCCGGAAGTCCACGTGCGCGAGCTCGTCCCGACGTGGACGCTGGACGTGCTGCTCAGCCCGATCGGCCTGCTCGGCGCGCTCGCCAGCGAGCAGCGCCAGTACGCGTTCGTGCTCGTCTTCCCGCTCGCGCTGCTGATGTGGGTCTTCGCGCAGGAGCGCCACGCGCGCCTTGACCAGCAGATCGAGACGAGCCGGACCTACCGCCGCACCGCGCTGCTGCTCGGCGAGCTGATCGGGGAGGACGACGAGTACACCGGCGCCCACAGCCAGGGCGTCGTGTCACTGGCGGTCGCGACCGCCGACGAGCTCGGGCTCGGCGAGGACCAGCGGCGGCTCGTCGAGTTCGGTGCGCTGCTGCACGACGTCGGCAAGATCGGCGTGCCCAAGGAGATCGTCAACAAGACCGCCGCGCTCAGCGACGACGAGTGGGAGGTCATGCGCCGGCACACGATCGTGGGCCAGCGGATGCTCGACCGCGTCGGTGGCGCGCTGAAGGACGTCGGCCAGGTCGTGCGCGCCAGCCACGAGCGCTTTGACGGCACCGGCTACCCGGATGGCCTGACCGGCGAGGAGATCCCGATCGCGGCGCGGATCGTCTGCGCGGCCGATGCGTTCAGCGCGATGACGACCGATCGGCCGTATCGCGCGGCCCGCGACCGCGAGTTCGCGATCGCCGAGCTGCGCGCGCAGTCCGGCCGCCAGTTCGACCCGCAGGTCGCCGAGGCGACGATCGCCATGGTCGAGCGCTACGGCCTGCCGCGCAACCGGAGGGTGATCGAGCTCGAGGCTCCGGGTCTCCAAGCACCTGCCTAGACTGCGCGGCGTGCGCATCATCACCGCGATCGACAAGGTCCCGTCCTCGCCGGCGCGCGTCGACGAGCCGACGCGTCCGCCGTTTCGCGTGGGTGCCGTGCAGGACCGCTGGCACCCCGACCCGACCGAGCACCAGGCGGCGCTGGCCGAGGGCGTGCGCGCAGCCGCCGAGCAGGGGGCGAAGATCGCCTGCCTGCAGGAGCTGACGCTCTCGCCGTACTTCGCGATCACGCCGGACGGGCTGGAGAAGTGGGGCTCGGCGGCGGAGGAGATCCCGGACGGGCCGACCTACAAGTTCGCCGCCGGCCTGGCGAAGGAGACGGGCATCCATGTGCACGCCTCGCTCTACGAGCGCGCGGGCGACGGCGGTCTTGGGTTCAACACCGCGATCGTCGTGGCGCCCGATGGCTCGCTGGTCGCGCGCACGCGCAAGCTGCACATCCCCGTGACCTCGGGCTACTACGAGGACAAGTACTTCCGGCCGGGGCCGCCCGAGAACGGGTTCCCGGTCGTCGGGCTGGGGGAGGCGAGCTTCGGCTTCCCGACCTGCTGGGACCAGTGGTTCCCCGAGCTCGCGCGCGCCTACAGCCTCGCCGGCGCCGAGGTGCTCGTCTACCCGACCGCGATCGGCTCGGAGCCCGACCACCCCGACTTCGACACGCAGCCGCTGTGGCAGCAGGTGATCGTCGCGAACGGCATCACGAACGGCACGTTCATGATCGCCGTCAACCGCATCGGCACCGAGGACCCGCTGACGTTCTATGGCTCGAGCTTCATCTCCGACCCGTACGGACGCATCCTCGCGCAGGCGCCGCGCGACGAACCGGCGGTGCTGGTCGCCGACCTCGACCTGGATCAGCGCAAGGACTGGCTGACCCTGTTCCCCTTCCTCGAGACGCGCAGGCCGGACGCCTACAGCTCGCTCGCCGGCCGATGATCGCGGCCGACGCGCCGCCGATCCTCCACGACCCGATCCCGTTCGGCGCGCGCCGGAAGGCCGAGATGCGCGCGTACGCGCGCCGGCACTACGGGCTCGACACGGCGCTGCTCAAGAACCCGAAGGTGATCGTCGAGCACGTCACCGTGACGCAGACCTACCGCGCGACGTGGAACACCTTCGCGCCGGACGTGCCCGACGCGGAGCTGCACGAGCTGCCCGGCACGTGCGCGCACTTCGTCATCGACCGCGCCGGGAAGATCCACCAGCTCGTGTCGCTGCGCTACATGTGCCGCCACACGGTCGGGCTGAACTACACGGCGATCGGGATCGAGCACGTGGGGATGAGCGACGCGCAGGTGCTCGGCGACGACAAGCAGATGCGCGCGTCGCTGCGCCTGACCCGCTGGCTGCAGGCGAAGTTCGGCATCGCGACGAACAACGTCATCGGCCACGCGGAGTCGCTGTCGAGCCCGTATCACCGCGAGCGCGTCAAGCGCCTGCGCCGTCAGACGCATGGCGACTGGGTTCACCGCGATATGGAGATCTACCGCTCGAAGCTGTGAGGTGGGCACCTTCGGTGTACACCGATTCAGCCGCAGATCGTGAACTTCACCCGGACGGTCCGGTGGATCGCCGGCTGGCCGGGATGGGTCTTGAGCAGCGCCCGCGCCGCGAGCACGTGGGTCGAGCCGGGGGTCAGGCCGTTGAGCACGAGCGTCGCCTTGAACGGCTTGCGCTTGTCGTGGTTCTTGCGCTTGCCGTCGATCAGGAAGTCGACCGACTTGACCTTGATCTTCACGAGGCCCTTGCCGACCTTGCGGTGACGGGTCTTGACCGACTTGACGAGCAGCTTCGCGACGATCCGGTTCCCTGCGGGGACGCAGTTCTTCGGCGAGACGAGCGTCAGCACCGTCGTGCCGACCTTCGTCGAGGTCTGCTTCGTCGGGCCGCTGTAGACGGGCGCCGTGCCCGGGATCACCTGTGCCCACATCGCGTCGAGGCTGGTGTTCGTGTCGAGCCAGTTGGTGACGAACACCAGATCGCCGTTCGCCTCTGCCATCGCCACGTTCTGCACCGGCAGCCCGTTGCTCGTCGGCTGACCGATGTTCTTGTTGCTCCCGCCGGCGCCGTTGGCGCCCGCGAGCTCAACGTGGTAGGCCGGGGTGCCGTCCTCGTGCCAGGCGATCCACATGCCGCCGCTCGGCGCTTGCGCCGCGGTGATGAACGCGTTCGGCTGGACAGGGCCGCTGACGGTCGTCGCGCTTGCGTCGCCGACGCCCCAGACGCCGAGCTTCGAGGTGTTGTTGCCCTGAGCGTCGGACTCGTGGAAGACGGTGCGGCACTCCGCGCCGCAGGCGAGCGCGATGCGTCCCTCCCCGTTTTCGGGCGCCGTCGAGTTGGGCGCCGGCGCGGCGCTGCCGATCGGCTGGCCGCTCGCGGGGTCGATCTGCAGCAGGTAGACGCCGATGGCGCCGGTGGCGGAGTTGGACCACGTCAGCCAGTACCGGCCGGCCGCGTCGTGCCCGAGCCGCGGGCCGCTCGCCTGGACCTTGCCGCCGAGCTGCGTGTCGGCGATGTTCACGCCGGTGCTGTTCGATCGGCCGGTGGCGCCGACCTGCAGGACCAGTTCGCCCCCGTAGTTGAAGACGTAGATCGGCGTCTGGTTGTCGGGCCCGGCGATCGCCGTCACGGCGCTCGAGCTGGTTGCGCCACCGAAGAGGCCGGTGGTCACCGGATCCGACCACGTGCCGTCTGCCTTGCGCTGCGCGAAGCTGGTCCCGTTCGGCGGACCGCCCGAGTTGTCCTTGTCGCCCGAGAGCATGACCTGCAGCCCGCCCGGTGCGGACGCCGACGGGATGACCCACGGGACGACGCTGCCCCATCCGGTCACGACGTCGGTGCGCTTGATCGAGCCCTGCAGGACGCTCGCGGTCGTGGTCGGGGTGAAGGCGTCGGTCTCTGCGTCCCACGTGCCGTTCACTCGCGGGAACGCGGCAACGACCGATGTGCCTGCCGTCGCCCCGGCGGCCGCCAACGCGGTCGGCGGCGCCCCCGCGATCGCCATCGCCATGAGCACCAGCATCGACCGATACCTGCGCATATCGAGCCCCCTTGTTTCGGGGCATTGTGCACGGACTACGCGGGCGCGTCGAGCAATTCGTTGCTGTAGAGCTTGTGCACCGTCAGCGTGCCCTGCGGCGCAGCCTGGATGCACATCGCGCAAAGGATGCACTCGTCGAGGTTCTCGTCGACGATCTCGACCCTGCCGCCGGCGACGGCGAAGATGTCGACGGGGCAGACCTCCTCGAGCTTCGCCGCGAGCTGCGCGTCGCCCGCGACGGCGTCATCGACCTCGATGCCGATGAAGATGGCGTCCTTACGCATTGGCGGGGGCCCCCAACTTGCTCTTCATGATCTCCGGGATCTGCGAGATCTCCTCGGCGACCGTGATGCCGGCCTCGGCGAGGCGGGCGATCTTCTCGGCGGCCGTGTCCTCCTTGCCCTCCACGATCGTGCCGGCGTGGCCGAAGCTCATGCCCGGCATCTCGTCCATGAAGCGGCCGGCCATGAACGCGACGATCGGCAGGCGCGAGTTGTTCTCCTTGACCCACTTGGCCAGCTCGGCCTCCATGCGGCCGCCGGGCTCGGTGTAGATGACGATGCCCTCGGTCTGCTCGTCGGCCTCGAACAGCGGCATCAGCTCGGCGTAGCTGGAGCCGATGATCGCGTCGCCGCCGATCGAGACGGCCGTGGACTGGCCGAGGCCGGCCGCAGTGAGCGTGCTCGACATCTCGGTCGTCATGCCGCCGGAGCGGCTGATGACGCCGATGGGGCCGGAGGTGTACGCCTTGGCGGCGTCCTTGGCCGGGCCGCCGATGCCGCCCATCTTGATGACGTCCGGGACGATGATCCCGAGGCAGTTCGGGCCGATGATGCGCGCGCCGCGCAGGCTCGCGAGCTCGACCATCTGCGCCACGTCGCGGCGCGGGATGCGCTCGGTGACGATCACGATCAGCTTGATCCCGTTCTCGATCGCCTCGAACACGGCGTCCTTGGTGAACGCCGGCGGCACCGTGACGACAGAGCCGTCGATCGGCCCGCCGTGGTGGTCGACGGCCTGCTTGACCGTGTCGAACACCGGCACGCCGTGGACCTCGCGGCCGAGCCGCCCGGGCGTCACGCCGCCGACGACCTTCGCGCCGGCGCCGTAGTCGAGGCACTCGCGCGTCAGGTTCACCGCCTCGCGGCCGGTGATGCCCTGGACGATGAACGTGGTGTCTTCGTTGATCAGGATGCTCATGACGCCTCCACGGCCAGCTTCGCCGCCTCGTGCATCGAGGTCGTGCGGTCGGCATAGCGGACGCCGTAGTGGTCGAGGATCTTGAATCCCTCCTCCTCCCAGGCGCCCGGGATGCGGAAGATCGAGATCTTCTCTGCCGGGTCCATGTTCAGCTCGAGGCAGGCCTTGATGACGCCCCGGGCGACGATGTCGACCCGCGTGTTGGACACGATCGACATCATCACCGCGATCTTGTCGACGCCGGGCTTGCTGAGCACGAGCTTCGCCAGCCCGCACGCCTTCTCGACCGACGGGTTGCCGCCGATCTCGCAGTAGTTGGCGGGCTTGCCGCCGTACTTGCGCACGGCGTCGAAGAGCGTCAGCGAGCCGCCGCCGGCGCCGATGACCAGCCCGAGGTCGCCGTCGAACTCGGTCACGTTGCCCGCCACGCCGCGGTGGTCCTGGGCGTCGACGGCCTCGCCGGCGAGCTCGAACTCGGTCGCCTCGCGCGCCTGGCGCGTCTCCTCGTGGCCGACGCCGAGCTCGTGCAGCAGCGCCTTCTGGCGCGGACGCGCCTCGTTCTCCATGTCCATGTGCGCGTCGAGTGCGACGAAGGTGCCGTCCTCGAGCTCGCACAGCGGGTTGATCTCGGCCAGCGTCATGTCGCGCTCGACGAACAGTCGCGCGAGCCGCGTCAGGATGGGCGTCAGCCGGTTCAGCCGCGAGCCGGTCACGCCGACCGACGCGATGCACTCCTTGGCCGCGAAGTCGCTGATCGGCAGCAGGTTGGAGAAGTGCCGGCGCCCGACGTGGTCGGGGTGCGTCTCGGCGACCTCCTCGATGTCGATGCCGCCCATGTCGCTGAACAGCATCACCGGCT
>VAYD01000161.1:0-2867 GCA_005883905.1 Actinomycetota bacterium | reverse complement strand
CACATGCCGCGCGGGTGGTGGCCGTTGATCTCCAGGGCGAGCACGTGGCGCGCGTGGCGCTCGGCCTCGTCGGGCGTGTCGGCGAACTGCACGCCGCCGGCCTTCATCCGCCCGCCGGTCAGCACCTGGGACTTGATGACGACCGGCCCGCCGATGCGCTCGGCGATCTCGCGCGCCTCGCCGGGGTCCTTGGTGAAGCCGTAGTCGGTGACGGGGATGCCCGCGCGCTTGACGATCTCGCGGGACTCGTACTCGAAGAAGCGCATGAGGGCGCGGGAGCCTAGCGGGGCCCTACGCGGTCGCGGGCGCGAGCCCGTAGGCCTCGGCCAGCTCCGGGTCCTTGCGCGCGAGCATCTCGGCGAGGTCGACCATGACGCGGCACTGCTTCCACGTCGCGTCGTCCTGCATCTTGCCGTCGATCATGTGGACTCCGCGGCCGTCGGGGATCGCCTCGATGACCTTCTTGGCGAACTGCACCTCGTCGGCCGCCGGCGAGAAGACCTTCTTGGCGATGCCGATCTGGACCGGGTGCAGCGACCAGGCGCCGACGCAGCCGAGCAGGAACGCGGCGCGGAACTGCGTCTCGCAGCCGACGGTGTCCTTGATGTCGCCGTACGGGCCGTAGAACGGCAGCGCCCCGACCGCGGTGCAGGCGTCGACCATGCGCGCGATCGAGTAGTGCCACGGGTCCTGCATGTACGACGCGCGCGGCGCCTCGACCGCGTCGGGGGACTCGGGGTCCTCGATCGTGCGGTAGCCCGGGTGGCCGCCGCCGACGCGGGTGGTCTTCATGCGGCGGCTGGCCGCGAGGTCGGCGGGGCCGAAGCTCATGCCCTGGATGCGCGGGCTCGCCGAAGCGATCTCCTCGAGGTTGGCGACGCCCTGCGACGTCTCGAGGATCGCGTGGATGAGGAGCGGCTCGCTGAGGCCGGCGCGCGCCTCGAGCTGCGCGAGCAGGCGGTCGACGTAGTGGATGTCCCACGCGCCCTCGACCTTGGGGATCATGATCACGCTCAGCTTGTCGCCGATCTCGCCGACGAGCTGCGTGAGGTCGTCGAGGACCCAGGGCGACTCGAGCGAGTTGACGCGCGTCCACAGCTGCGTGTCGCCCAGCTCCATCTCCCTGCCGACCTTGAGCAGGCCGGCGCGAGCGGCCTCCTTGCGGTCGACGGGCACCGCGTCCTCGAGGTTGCCGAGCAGGATGTCGACCGTGGGCGCGATGTCGGGGACCTTCGCGACCATCTTCTCGTTGGAGAAGTCGAGGAAGTGGATCATCCGCGAGGGCAGGACCGGGATCTCCCGGGCGGGCTCGGGAGCGTCGATGGCGAGCGGCTTGAAGAAGTCTCTGGGGTTGCGCATAGGAGGCTCGGAATCTACCCGGCGGGCGCCGCGTCAAGCTCTTCCTCGGCCGCCTCGAGGCGCTCCTGCTCGGCCACCGCGACGGCGTGTGCGGCGTCGCCGGTGGCGTCGTCGCGCCGCTCGTCGAGCTCGCAGACGCGGTCGTCGCGGCCGTAGACGACGAGCGTGTCGCCGGCGTGGACGACCGTGTCCCCGTCGGGTGCGCCGAGCCAGTTGCCGTTCGCGCGCGTGATGCCGAGGACGACCACGCCCTCGTCGCGCAGGTGCAGGTCGCGCAGCGTCTCCTCGGCGAGCCAGTCGCCGGGCTCGACCCGCAGCTCGGCGACTGCGAAGTCGCCGGTGAGCTCGAGCAGGTCGGCGTAGTCGCGCACGTCGAGGTCGGTCCAGCGGTCGAGGGCGCGGTCGATGATGCGCTCGAGGAGGCGGCTGCGGCCCAGCAGCGCCAGCGCGGCCAGTCCCACCGCGAGGAAGGCGAGCTCGGCGGCGCTCACCCCGTGGGAGCGCGTCACCGAGAGGATCACCGAGGCCAGCACGGTGACGATGCCGGCGTTGCCGAGCACGACGAGCCACAGCACGATCCGCCGCCGGACCGGGTGGTTGACGACCGACTCCGCCTCGCTCGTCGTGAACCCGACGCCGAAGAACGCCGACCGCGCCTGGAACCGCGCGACCTCGCGCGACAGCCCGGTGTGCACGAGCGCGGCGGTGCCGACGCGCGTGATGATCAGCGAGACGCTGACGGTGATGAGGACGGCGATGAACGCGGCCACGCCGTCGTTGTTCCCGCTATGTCGCTGATGACTCCGCGGAGGTCCTGGTCGATGTCGTCCCAGGTCGCCCGCAGCGTGATCCAGCCGGCGCGGAGGGTCCGGCGGTCGCGGCGCCGGTCGCGGCGCATCGCGGTCGGGGTGCGGTGCGTGTCGAGTCCGTCGAGCTCGACGAGGACGCGCTCGTGCGGCCACATCAGGTCGGGCTCGATGATCGTGCCGTCGCCGAGGTCGAGGTGGCCGTTGACGATGGGGTCGGGGAGGCCGGCCCGCCTGATGCCCGCCAGCAGCCGCCGCTCCAGCAGGCTGCGGGTCGCGCCGCTCTTCGGACGGTGGCTGGCGAGAAGGACTCTGAGTGTGGCCGCGCCGGGCCGGTTGTAGGCCATGCGCTCGATCAGGTCGGGCCGGATCCAGTTCTTGCGCTCGGCGCGCTCGAAGGCGGCTTCGACCGCGGGCGGCTGCTCGCTCCCGGCGAGGGCGACGAGGAGGCGGGAGACCGACAGACACGGGATGCCGCGGACGTGGGTGCGGTCGGCGGGGCCGAGCGCCGTCCGATGCACCGTGACGCCCCAAGGGCTCGGGCATCGAGGGAGGGGGACCGCGATGGCGAGGCGCTTCACCGGACGCTCCCACAGCCCGAGCACCCGAGCGCCCGCCCGATCGGCGAGCAGCGCGCCCTCGCCGCCCGCCCAAACCACGGCACGGAATCGCCCTCGCTCGGTCAGCTCGTCGTGACCGACG
>VAYD01000453.1 GCA_005883905.1 Actinomycetota bacterium | reverse complement strand
TCACCGTCGGGTCGTTGGCCATGACGGCGACCGGCCGCGTGTCGATGCGGCCCAGGCCGGTGACCACGCCGTCGGCGCCGAGCCCCTCCTGCTCCCAGTTGGCGAGGAGGGCCTCCTCGACGAACGAGTCCGCGTCGAGCAGCCGCTCGATCCGCTCGCGCACGGGGACCTTGCCCTGCTCGGCGGCCTTCTCACGGTGGCGATCGGGACCGCCGGCGTGCGCGCGGTCCAACGCGTCCTGGAGGTGCTCGCGGTCGGTCATCGGTCGTGGACCTCGGTCGGGTCGTCGCCGCCCAGGGGTTCGGTGGGCGGGTCGGGTTCACCGAACAGGTGGTCCGTCGGCGATTCACTCGGAGTCATCGGCGTCGGCGGGGGTGGGGGCGGAGCGCCCGCGTCGGGCGCAGGCGGCAGCGGGCGGCTCGGCCGCAGCCCGATCGCCAACATGCCGCCGGCCATCAGCAGCAGAACGATCGGCCAGCCGATCAGCGACGCGCCGTCGCGGCCGGCCGGGCCGGCGATGAGCACGAACAGTGCAAGCACCAGCACACCGATGTACGCCGGGCCCGCCTCGCGATCCACCGCCGCGTAGGCGGCCAGGCCGAAGCCGCACGCCAGCAGGAAGAGCTCCCAGCCGGCGCCGACGCCGTGCAGCCGGCTGCCCTGGAAGGTGATGATCGACTCGGGAACGAAGGTCACGGCGAGCGCCACGGCCGACAGCCCGGCGGCGTTGACGAGCTGCACCGCGTGACGCGGACGGTCGCCGCGCGCGCTCAGCGACGCGAGCGTGAACGCGAGCACGAGCAGCAGCAGGATCCAGCGGAACGTCGTGAGGCCGTGCGGGTCGAACACCCAGTCGATGAACGCCTCGACCGCGAACGCGAAACTGACCGCCCCGAGCAGCGTCATGATCGCGGAGTTGCGGCGTGTCGCGAACCAGACGCAGAGCGCGAGCAGCAGGATGGCGATCCAGACGACCGTCCCGGACGCCTGCGGCGGATTGTCGGCGCCGAGGATGTCGGCCAGGTTGTTGAGCGTCACCGCGACCAGGAAGAACGTCGCGATGTAGAGGACGGACTGGTAGGCGCGCGGGCGCTCGCCCTCGACCGGCGACTGCACCGCGAGCGCGCCCACCGCGAACGCCGCGAGCGCATCGATGACGAACCGGATCCCCGCGCCCCACGTGCTCGCGAAGCGCGCGTCGAGCACGTAGATCGCCACGGCCAGCACGACCGCGCCCGCGGCGACCTGGTCGCCCCTGTGCGGTTCGGGCCTCAGGGCTGCGAGCACCGCGGCCATCGCGTCAGATCCCCGGATTCACCGCGGGCGCCTCGCCCGAGTAGTCGTAGAAGCCCATGCCGCTCTTGCGTCCATACCAGCCTGCGCTGAGCATCTTGCGCAATGTCGGCGGCTGCGCGAAGCGCCGCTCGCGGAACTCGTCGAAGAGGACGTCGCAGATCGAGCCGAGCGTGTCGAGGCCGACGAAGTCCGACAGCGTCAGCGGCCCCATCGGGTGGCCCGCGCCGGCCTTCATCGCCTCGTCGATCTCGTCGACCGAGCCGACGCCCTCCTCGTAGGCGCGGATCGCGTCGAGCATGTACGGGACGAGCAGGCGGTTGACGATGAAGCCCGCCTTGTCCTTGGTCGGGATCGCGAGCTTGCCCTGCGACTGCGCGAAGCCGTGAGCGACGCCGAACGCCTCGTCGCTCGTCGTGACCGCGCGAATCACCTCGACGAGCCTCATCACCTGGGCCGGGTTGAAGTAGTGCAGGCCGACGAACTGCGACGGGCGAGTCGTCGACGCCGCCTGGTCGATCACCGCCAGCGACGACGTGTTCGTCGCGAAGATCGCGTCCGGCTTGGCGATCGCGTCGACCTCCTTCCACATCTCGAGCTTGCGGCCGAGATCCTCGGTGATCGCCTCGATCACGAGATCGCAGTCGGCGAGGTCGTTGTAGTCGATCGTCCCCTGGATGCGCCCGCGCACCGCGTCGGCGTCCTCCTGGCTGGACCTGCCCTTCTCGACCGCCTTGGCGAGCTGCTTCTCGATCCTGCCGATGCCCTTCTGCAGCGCGGCGTCGGTCACCTGGGCGATTCCATGTCCCATGAGGCCCGCGCCGAGCACGCCGACCTTCTTGATCTCCGAACTCATGGCGCGGCAGCCTAATCCCGATGCCACTCGACGGGTCCCGCCACCAGCGTGTGGGAGCCCAGCGGGCGGCCGAGGACCGAGGCGACGTCGTGCGTCGCGGCCAGCAGCGCCTCGAGGTCGATGCCGGTGTCCACGCCCATCTCGTGCAGCATCGAGACGAGGTCCTCCGTGGCGATGTTGCCGGTGGCGCCCGCGGGGACCGGGCAGCCGCCGAGCTCGCCGAAGCTCGACTCGAACGACTCGCAGCCGGACTCGAGCGCCGCGAACACGTTCGCCAGGCCCTGGCCGCGGGTGTTGTGGAAGTGGGCGGTCAGCTCGACGTCGGCGCCGAGCGCCTCGCGCGCGTGCTCGAAGAAGCCCCGAACCTGG
>VAYD01000160.1:15904-16348 GCA_005883905.1 Actinomycetota bacterium | reverse complement strand
TGCCGGCCATCGCGCTACCGCGTGATCGCAGCCGACCGAACGAATCCGCTGCCCACGAGCGAAAACGTTTGGCCGCCGACGTCCGACTCGTTCCCCTCGAGGGGGGTGGATCGACGCGCGCGTGACGAAAACCACGGTGGGCGTGGTTTTCGTTCGGCACGGTGGTCCGGATCGGTGTTGTGGAGACGGGGAATCGGCCGGTCGGTGGGCGCGACCGAACATTCGACGCGACTGACGAAACTCACCGTGGAGGTGAATTTCGTCAGGTCCACGCCGCCTGACTGACGGCGCCGGCGGGCGTCGCCCCTTCTCACTCCACATCGGACCACCGTACGGCCGCCCGGATCCGGTCGAGCGTGGCGAGCGGCTGCTCGAGGTAGGGGAGGTGGCCGGCGCCGGCCACCGGCAGAAGCGGTGCACCGCAGCGCAGGGCGAGCTCGGCAT
>VAYD01000160.1:8646-15837 GCA_005883905.1 Actinomycetota bacterium | reverse complement strand
CGCATATGTCGCCGAAGGAGCTCCGCGCCGCCGTCCTCGAAGTCGCGGCGGACGTTCGCCACGAGCGTGCGATCGCTCGGGTCCGCCACGACGCCTCGGGCCATCCGGTCGAGCATCGCGGGCCCGGCGGCGGCGATCCGCTCGAGCACCGTCGGGTGGATGTCGATCCCGAACCCGGCGGACACGAGGATCAGCGCGTCGACCGGCGTGTCGCGTGCGAGCTCGAGGGCGATCAGGGCGCCGAGCGACGTGCCGATCAGCACTCGTGGGCGTGGGAGGGCGGCCACCGCCGGCGCGAGCTGCAGGGCCATCGCGGGCACGTCGGGTGCATCCGGCGCGGGGAGGACCACCGCCCGGAGCTCGGTTGCCACGTGGTCCCACGCGCGGCCCGAGCTCCCCGAGCCGCAGACGATCGCGTAGGCGGGTGTCATCGCCAGTCGCGGGCGTCAACCCCGAGGCAGCGTGCGGCTGCCCACGCCGGAGGAGGCAAGGACGCGGCAGACCGCCGCGCCTCGGAGTTGACGTGGTGGTCGGTCATCGGCTTCACCGCGTGGCGAGGCCGCCGTCGACCAGGAGCACTTGACCGGTGACGAAGGCGCTGCCTGCGCCGAGCAGGAACACCAGCGGCTCGAGCGGCGTCTGGGCGCGCAGCCAGTCCGGTGCCTCGCCCGGCGAGATGAGCCCCTCCGTCATCTCGGACGCAAAGAAGCCGGGCGCCAGCGCGTTGACGCGGATCCCGTGGCGGCCCCACTGCGACGCCAGCTCGCGCGTGAGCCCGATGAGTCCTGCCTTCGAAGCCACGTACGCGGCGTCCGGCGCCTGGTCGATCGAACGGAATCCCATCACGGACGCGATGTTCACGATCGATCCACCGCCGGTCCTGCGCATGGCGGTGGCCGCGAGGCACGACAGCTCGAACGGCGCCACGAGGTTCACCGCCACCACGCGCGAGAAGTCCGCCACGTCCTGGCGCAGCGCCGGGCCGGTGTGGCTGATCCCTGCGTTGTTGATCAGCGCGTCGATCCGGCCATGCCGCTCCATGGTCGCATCGATCAACCGGCGGCGGTCGTCACTGCGGGCGACGTCGGCTGTCACGGTGTCGGCACGCGGCACGGTGCGTGCGACCTCCTCGAGGCGCTCGCGCCGGCGGGCCGCGAGCACAACGTGCGCGCCCGCGCGCGAGGCGGCGGCTGCCATCTGGACACCAAGCCCGGAGCTTGCGCCGGTGATCACCACGACGCGCCCGTCGAGTGGCTGCTCGGGGGTGGCCGCGACCTGCTCGGCGGTGACGGGATCGGCCATGTCCATGATACTACTCTAACCTGAAGTCATGTCAACAATAGTGCCTCGTGCGCGAGGCTAAGCCAAATCCGCTACAGAAGTCATCTCAGTCCGGGTTGTGTTTCGGACCCCCGCGGTTCAGCGTCGATGAGAACTGAGGTCGTTTGGCTAGTGAGCGAGATCCGGACCGGCCCGGCTTGCGTTAGACCCCTCTTCCGGATATGATGTGAAGTCAGTTCAGTATTGCACCTGATTGAGAAAGGGAACCACGGCATGGCCACAGCATCCACCGCGGTCGCGAGCGACCCCATCCAGTACGAGGTCAACGATCACATCGCGACCATCTGGCTCAACCGGCCGGACGTTCGCAACTGCGTCAACTGGGAGCTCCTGACCCAGATGGCGGAGCGCGTGGAGGAGGCCGCCGAGGATCCCGATGTGCGCGTCGTCCTGTTTCGCGGGCGCGGCAACACGTTCTGCGCGGGCGCCGACCTGCGCATGCTCAACAGCGAGTTCGTGGGGACGAGCACCGCGTCGCTGAAGCTCGCCGAGCTCTCCGCGAAGACCTACGACCGCATCCACACCATGGACAAGCCGACGATCGCCGTCGTCGAGGGCTATGCAGTGGCCGGCGGGTTCGAGCTGCTGATCTCAACGGACTTCGCGCTGTGCGCCGACGAGGCGCAGATCGGCGACTTCCACATTCGCCGCGCGTTGTTCGGCGGCTGCGGTCCGATCTACCGCCTCCCCCGGATCATGGGCATCCGCAAGTCCAAGGAGCTGATGCTCACCGGCAAGCTGCTGTCGGGCAAAGAGGCCGCCAGCCCGGAGTGGAACCTGTGCAACGCGTCTGCGCCGGCCGATCAGCTCGACGAGCTCGTCGCGGACTTCGTCGAGCCGCTGGCGGACAAGAGCCCGTTCTGCATGAAGATCACCAAGAACACGCTCAACCGCGGCCTCGATGCCGACCAGGAGTCGCTGATCATCATGGAGCGGATGGCATGCAACGTCGTCCACCACTCCAACGACGCAAAGGAAGGCGTGGCCGCCTTCCTGGAGAAGCGCGACCCGGCCTGGACCGGCTCCTGATGGATTTCGCGTACGACGACGTCACGCTCTCGCTCATCGAGCGCCTCGAGGCGTTCATGGACGAGTGTGTGCTGCCGGGCGAGCAGACGTTCTTCCGGCAGCGCGCCGAGGCCACGGACCCGTGGGCCTCGGTGCCGGTGCTGGAGGAGCTCAAGGCCGAGGCCCGCGAGCGCGGCCTGTGGAACCTGTTCCTCCCACGCACGCATGCCTATGGCGCCGGGCTGACGAACGTCCAGTACGCGCCGTTGGCCGAGATCACGGGCCGCGCGCTGTGGCTGGCGCCGGAGTCGCTGAACTGCTCGGCACCCGACACCGGCAACATGGAGCTGCTGTCGCTGTTCGGCACCGAGGAGCAGCGCACACGCTGGCTCGAGCCACTGCTCGAAGGCGAGATCCGGTCGGCCTTCTCGATGACCGAGCCGGCCGTGGCCTCGTCGGACGCGACCAACATCTCGACGTCGATCGTTCGCGAGGGGGGCGAGTACGTCATCAACGGCCGCAAGTGGTGGACGTCCGGTGCGATGTCGCCGCGCTGCGAGCTGCTGATCGTGATGGGTGTCACCGATCCCGAGGCCGATGCGCACCGGCGCCAGAGCATGGACACGCCGGGCGTCGAGGTCGTGCGCGCGACGAGCGTGTTCGGCTACGACGACGGCCCGCACGGCGGCCACGCCGAGATCGTCTACGACGACGTCCGCGTGCCGGTCGAGAACCTGCTCGGCGAGGAGGGCGACGGCTTCCGCATCGCGCAGGAGCGCCTCGGTCCCGGCCGCATCCATCACGCGATGCGGACCGTGGGGATGGCCGAGCGGGGGCTGGCGCTGATGATCGAGCGCACCGCTTCGCGCAGCACGTTCGGCCGGCCGATCGTCGACCAGGGCGTCGTGCAGCACTGGATCGCCGACTCGCGGATCCGCATCGAGCAGGCGCGCCTGCTTGCGCTGAAGACCGCATGGCTGATGGACACCATCGGCAACAAGGGCGCCCGCGTCGAGATCTCGGCACTGAAGGTCGCCGCCCCCGACGCCGCGACCTGGGTGCTCGACCGGGCGATCCAGGCGCACGGCGCCGCCGGCCTGTCGCAGGACTTCGTGCCTGCAGATCGCGGACGGCCCCGACGAGGTGCACCGGATGGCGATCGCGCGGCGCGAGACCCGCAGCGCGCGCGAGCGCGTCCTCGCCTGATGGACAAGCTCACGTCGATCTCGCAGGGCGCCGAGCCCGAGCAGATCGGCCCGTGGCTCGCCGACCGCCTGCACGACCGGGCGTGGCGCGACTGCCGCGTCGCGCTGATCGCCGGCGGCAAGTCGAACCTCACGTACCTGGTGTCGTCGCGTGCGGGCGAGCTGGTGTTCCGCCGCCCACCGCTCGGGCACATCCTGCCGACCGCCCACGACATGGGGCGCGAGCACCGCGTGATGGCGGCGCTCGGGACGACCGCGTTCCCGGTCCCGCGCACGCTGCTGTACAGCCCGGCCGACGACAACCCTCTCGGCGTCGGGTGCTACGCGATGGAGCGCGTGGTGGGGCACATCTGCCGCGACGAGCTCCCGCCGGGCTACGCCGAGGAGCCGGTTCACTGCCAGGCGATCGCCGAGGCGCTCGTCGACACATTGGCCGAGCTCCACATGACCGACCCGGCACGCATCGGCCTCGCCGACTTCGGGCGCCCCGAGGGCTTCATGGACCGTCAGCTCAACTTGTGGAGCAAGCAGTGGGAGCGTTCGAAGGCCGAGGACGTGCCGGAGCTCGATGCGCTGCGCGCGGCGCTCGGCGACACGAAGCCCGACAGCTTCCCGCAGAGCCTGGTGCACGGCGACTTCCGGCTGGACAACTGCGTGCCGTGCTCGACTGGGAGATGAGCACCCTCGGCGACCCGCTCGCCGACTTCGCCGCGATGCTGGCCTACTGGGCGGACGCCGAGGAGGCGCCACCGATCGCCGCCGCGCGGATCGTTCCGCCGTTGACGCGCCGGCCGGGCTTCCTCGATCGGCGGGCCCTGACCGAGTGCTACGCGCAGCGCACCGGGCTCGACGTCTCGCGCCTGGACTGGTATCTCGCCTTCGCCTACTTCAAGCTCGCCGTGATCTGTCAGGGCATCGCGGCCCGGGCCGCGGGGGGCGCCATGCTCGGGTCGGGGTTCGACGACGCACAGGGCCTGGTGGCGCTGCAGGTGCGCGCCGGCCTGCACGTGCTCGAGAACCCGCTGTTCGCGCAGGCCGCGTGATCTAGTTGTGCGCGGCTGCGCGGGCTTGCTCGCGCAGGACGAACTTCTGGATCTTGCCCGTGCCGGTCTTGGGCAGCTCGTCGACGACCGCGATTCGCTTGGGGACCTTGTAGCGGGCAAGCCGGCCGCGCAGGAACTCGGTGACCTGGTCGGCGTCCAGCTCGGCGGCGCCGCGGGTCGTGACGAAGGCGACCGGCACCTCGCCCCACTTCTCGTCGGGCAGGCCGACGACTGCGGCCTCGTCGATCGCCTCATGGGCCATCAGCGCCTGCTCCACCTCGATCGTGGCGATGTTCTCTCCGCCCGAGATGACGATGTCCTTGAGCCGATCGCGCAGCTCCACGTAGCCGTCCGGATGGACGACGGCGAGGTCGCCGGAGTGGAACCAGCCGCCCGCGAACGCCTTGCGGGTCGCCTCCTCGTCGCGGTAGTAGCCGAGCATGACGTTGTTGCCGCGCATGACGACCTCGCCGAGGGTCTCACCGTCGCGCGGCACATCGCACATCTCGCGGTCGACGACGCGCAGCCGCTCGCTGACGATCGTCCCCCGGGCGCTCGTCCCAGTCCGGGTTCCACGCGCACACCGCGATCGGCCCGTAGGTCTCGGTCAGGCCATAGAGGTGCGTCACGTCGATGTTGAGCGCCGCCGCGCGCTCGAGCAACGCGGGCGAGGGCGGCGACCCGCCGACGAAGACGCGGACGGGCGCAGGGCAGGGCGAGGCCTCCTGCGCGCCCAGCAGCATGGTGATGACGGTCGGCGCCGCGCACGCGTGGGTGATCCCCTCCGTGTGGAGCGCGCGCCAGACGACCGCCGGGTCCACGGCGGGCAGGCACACGTGGCGCGCGCCGGTCGCCGTGACGGCCCACGTGTACGCCCAGCCGTTGCAGTGGAACATCGGCAGCGTCCACAGGTACGTGCTGCGTGCGCCGAGACCCGCCTCGGCGATCACGCCCAGGCTGTGCAGGTACGCGCCGCGGTGCGACGTCATCACGCCCTTGGGCCGCCCCGTCGTGCCCGACGTGTAGTTGATCGAGAGGAGTGCGCGCTCGTCGCGGGGGCGCTCGAGTGCGATCGCGGCGGCGGCGCCGACGAGCTGCTCGTAGTCGCAATCCCCGCCGGCGTCGTCGACCCACACGACGCATGGGGCGTCGTCGCCGAGGCGGTCGATTGCGTCGCTCAGCGGCCCGCGCAGCGACTCAGCCGCGACGACCGCGGTTGCGCCCGAGTGGCTCAGGATGTGCGCGTAGTCAGCGCCGGTCAGTCGCGTGTTCAAGACCAGCACGCCGCCCACGCCGGGGACCGCGTAGTGCAGCTCGAGCATCGCGGCGAGATTCGGCAGCAGCGTGGCGACGCGATCACCGGTGCGGATGCCGACGTCGGCCCGCAACGCGCCCGCAAGGCGCCGGACGCGGTCGGCGTGTTCGGCATAGGTCCACGAGCGGGCGCCGTCGGTGACGGCGGGGCGCGCCGCCCACACATCGGCGCTGCGCCCGAGGAAGTTCAGCGGGCTGAGCGGAGCGTCGAAGGCGTCCACGTGGAGAGTCTACCACGAACATGAATTGACATAAGTTCAGTTTGGTGCTACCTTCCCGCGCTCCAACCCGGCAAGCAACTCACCAGGAGGCGCTACTTCCATGGCGACCCAGACCAAGCCCAATCCCGTCACCGACTCGATCGAGACCGCCGCCGAGCGGCTGAGCGAGCTCAACGAGAAGGCCGTCGCGAACTCCCGTAAGGCGAGCGCGGCCTACCTGAACTCCTACGAGAACGCGGTCGTCTCGCTCGCCGACTCGTACGAGAAGGCCGCCGGCGCCTCCCGCGTCGAGTGGGTGAGCACGGTGGTGACCGCGCAGGCCGACCTCACGCGCGAGGTCACGAAGGCGTACGCGTCGGCCGCGCGCGAGTTCGTCTCCTAAGCGGGGATCGCGCGCCGGGCGCCGCGGCGGCAACCTGTCGCGGCGCCCCGGCGCAGCAAGACGCGGGCATCTGGACAACCGGCGGCCTGCTACCTATAGTTCTAATCGACTTCAGGTCGATTTCAGGAGAGAGCGAGGGACCGTGACCACGGCAAGCGAGACCACCCAGCCCGCGGCTGCCCACGCGGCAGGCTGCCCGGTGTTCCATCAGGACTTCTCGGAGGCCAAGCCGGTCGGCTGCCACTGGGCCCTGGCGGACCGCCTGCGTGAACAGGGCCCGCTCTACTACAACGAGTTCGCCGGCGGCTACTGGATCTTCACCCGTCACGACGCGGTACGGGACATCTACAAGAACCCCGAGGTCTTCTCGAGCGAGTCGATCACGCCCTGGGACCCGGAGCCGGTCTACCGCTTCGTGCCGACGCAGATCGATCGGCCCGACCACATCCAGTACCGGCGCATCCTCAACCCCTGGTTCTCGCCCCAGCGGATGGAGGCGGCCGAGCCGATGGTCCGCGAGATCTGCCGCCGCCTGGTGGCGGAGACGGCGGCGCAAGGCTCGTGCAACTTCGTCAAGGAGTTCGCGCTGCGCTACCCGACCGAGGTGTTCCTTGCCGTCATCGGGGTCGACCTGTCCCACGCGGGCGACTTCCTGCACTGGGTGGAGGACTTCTTCA
>VAYD01000160.1:0-8596 GCA_005883905.1 Actinomycetota bacterium | reverse complement strand
GAGCGCCGACAGGACGCGGAGCCGCGTGAAGGCGACATCGCCAGCTACCTGATCGACGCGAAGTACGACGACGAGCGCTCGCTCACCGACGACGAGATCCTCGACATGCTCACGGTCCTCGTCCTGGCGGGGCTCGACACGACGCGAGCGCAGCTCGGCTACATGTGGCGCCATCTGGCGCTGCATCCCGAGGATCGCAAGCGCCTGATCGACGAGCCGGAGATCATCCCGTACGCAGTCGAGGAGGTCCTGCGCTACTACACGATGATCTTCGGCGACGGGCGCAAGGTGACGCGCGACATCGAGTTCCACGGCGCGTCGCTCAAGAAGGGCGACATGGTCTACGGCCTCGTGATGGGCGCCAACCGCGACCCGCGCGTCTGGGACCGCGCCAACGAGTTCGTCATCGACCGCAAGAAGAACAACCACTTCGGCTTCGCGAGCGGCCCGCACCGCTGCCTGGGCATGCACCTCCCTGGGCATGCATCTCGCGCGGCGCGAGATGGCCGTCGCCGTCGAGGAGTGGCTGCGCGTGATCCCGGACTTCCACATCGCCACCGACGCGGTGATCATGGAGCGCGGCGGCGGCGCGATGACGGCGCCGCTCGACATGCCGCTCGCCTGGGCGCTGCCGGCGTCATGAGGATCTACATCGATCCCGAGCAGTGCACGGGCCACGGCCGTTGCTACAAGCTGGCGCCCGACCTCCTCTCGCCAGATGAGCAGGGCTTCGTGTCGATCCGCGGTGAGGCGATCGTGGTGCCGCCCGACCAGCGCGAGTTCGCCGAGGAGGCAGAGGGGACGTGCCCCGAGGGCGCGATCTCCCTGCTCGAGGATTGACGCGATGGCTGTGCGAGTGGCGGTGGTCGGCTCCGGGCCGGCCGGGTTCTTCACGTCCGAGGAGCTCCTGAAGCAGGAGGGGTTCGAGGTCGACCTGTACGACGCGCTCCCGACGCCGTTCGGTCTCGTGCGTGCCGGCGTGGCCCCGGACCATCCGAAGATCAAGACCGTCACCCGCCGCTACGAGAAGACCGCGCAGGCGCCGCGCTTCCGTTTCTTCGGTGGCGTCGAGCTCGGCGCCGATGTGAAGCGCAACGAGCTGCTCGAGCGCTACCACGCCGTCGTCTACGCCGTCGGCACGCGCGACGACAACCGGCTCGGGATCGCCGGCGAGGACCGGCGGGGCTCGCACGCGGCCACCGAGTTCGTCGCCTGGTACAACGGCCATCCCGAGCATGCCGACAGCGAGTTCGACCTGTCGGCGCGCACCGCAGTCGTCGTCGGCAACGGCAACGTCGCGCTCGACGTCGCGCGCATGCTGGTGCTCGATCCGTCCGAGGTCGCGGTGACCGACACCGCCGACCATGCGGTCGACGCACTGGCTCGCGCGCGGGTCGAGCGCGTCATCGTCCTCGGGCGGCGCGGTCCGGCTCAGTCCGCCTTCACGACGCCGGAGCTGCTCGAGCTTGCCGAGCTCAGGGCCGCCGACGTCGTCGTGGACCCAGGCGAGGTCGAGCTCGACGGGCACTCGGCTGAGTGGCTCGAGCGCGAGGGCGGCGCGATGGCGCGAAAGAAAGTCGAGATCCTCCAGGACTACGCGGCCCGGACGCCGGCCGGCAAGTAGCACCGCGTGGAGCTGCGCTTCCTGTGGTCCCCGGTCGAGGTCGTGGGCGAGGGGCCCGATGGGACGACGACCGGCCTGCGGGTCGTGCGCAACCGCATCGAGCCCGACGGCCATGGCAACCTGCGTGCCGTCGCGACCGGCGAGGAGGAGTGCATCGAGTGCGGCCTCGTGCTGCGCTCGATCGGCTACCGCGGCCGCCCGCTGCCCGATGTCCCGTTCGACGAGCGCCGCGGGCTGATCCGCAACGACGGCGGCCGGGTGATCGGCGACGACGGCGCGCGGCTCCCGGGCGAATACGCCGCCGGCTGGGTCAAGCGTGGGCCGTCGGGCGTGATCGGCACCAACAAGAAGTGCGCCACGGATACCGTCGCGAGGCTGCTCGAAGATGCGGCGTCCGGCCGCCTCAACGCGCCGGCCGATCCTGCCAGCGACTCGATCGAGCCGTGGCTGCGAAGTCGCGTGCCGGGCCTTGTCACCTGGGCCGGCTGGAAGGCGATCGACGATCACGAGGTGGCAGCCGGCGAACCGCAGAGCCGACCGCGGGTGAAGCTGGTCCGCGTGCCGGAGATGGTCGCGGTCGCCGAACGGCTCGCCACGCCGGCCTGAGCGATGCCGCGCCAGGTGCGGCTGCGGCGCCACCCGGTCGGCGCCCTGGCGGCGGACGACTTCCACGTCGTCGACGTGCCGATGCCCGAGCCGCGCGACGGCGAGGTGCTCGTCCGCAACACCTGGACGAGTGTCGACCCCGCCATCAGGATCCGGCTGGCCGCGGTGGCGCCGGCCGGCTACTTCCCGGCCTTCGGGCTCGACGCGCCGATGGACGGGATCATGGCCGTCGGCGAGGTCGTCGAATCGTTGGCCGTGGGCTTCGAGTCCGGCGACACCGTGTGGCACACGTACGGCTGGCGCGACTATGCAGCGGTCCCGGCCGGCGCCGGGGCGCTCGGTGCGCTCGGCAGCCTGCGGCGGCTCGATACTGCGGTTGCTCCGGCGCACGCGTACCTCGGGCCGCTCGGCCCGATGGGGCTGACCGCGTACGCGGGGCTGTTCGACGTGGCCGAGCTGTGCGCGGGGGACGTCGTGTGGGTATCGGCCGCGGCCGGCGCCGTCGGCAGCCTCGCCGCCCAGTTCGCCAAGCTGCGCGGGCACACCGTGATCGGCAGCGCGGGCTCGGACGACAAGGTCGCGTTCGTGCTCGGCGAGCTCGGCCTCGACGCCGCGTTCAACTACAAGCGAGGCGCGATCGAGGATCAGCTGCGCGCCGCCGCGCCGGACGGCATCGACGTCTACTTCGACAACGTCGGCGGCGACCACCTGCGCGCCGCGCTCTCGGTGCTGCGGCGCTGGGGGCGCGTCGCGATCTGCGGCGCGGTCTCGCAATACGAGCGCGATCGCCCGGCTCCTGGTCCGGACAACCTGTTCCAGGCCGTCGCAAACGATCTGACGCTGCGTGGCTTCCGCGGCTCGAGCTACACGGACCGGATGGACGACATGCAGCGCGACGTCGCGGCCTGGCTGCGCGCGGGCGTCCTGCGCCATCGTGAGACGGTGGTCGAGGGCCTCGAGCAGGCGCCCGAGGCGCTGGTGCGGATGCTCGCGGGAGGCACCATCGGCAAGACGCTGGTGCACATCGCCTGAGTCGCCGGCCGGTGCGCGCACGACGAGGGGCGGCCTTTCGGCCGCCCCTCGTGGGTCCTGCAGGTGTGCCGGCGGACTACTTGCCCCAGAGCTTCAGGAACTGGCTCTGGTAGTCCGCGACGTTCGGGAACAGCTTCGTGTAGTCGCTCGGCAGGTTGTCCTTGTTGAGCAGCCACAGCGGCGGCGCCGTCTGCTCGATCTTCTGGCCGGTGAAGTGCCGCGCCAGCGCATCGACCATCTGGTAGTCGACGTCGTAGTAGTCGAACGGCACGAGCGCCAGCATCTGTCCCTGCGCGAGCGCCTGGAACGCCGTCGGGTCGCCGCCCTGGCCGACGATCTTGATGTCGTTGAGGCCGGCTGCCTTCAGCGCGGCGGGCAGGCCCGTGCCCAGCGCGTCCGTCACCGACAGTGCCACGTACTTGGTGTCCGGATGGCTGCGCAGGTACGAGACGATCGTGTTCGGCGCGTTGGCCAGCTGCGGCAGCGCGACGTCGATCTTGTTGTACTTGCAGCCTTGGCACAGCTTCTCGTAGTCGGCCTTGAACGAGTCGCCGAGCGCTCCGAGGATCGTGAACGCCGGGATGTCGACGTAGAGGGTGTTGGCGTTCTTGCCCTTCGCATCGGAAGCGATGGCCGCCGCAAGGAACTTGCCGATCTTCGCGTTCTGCTGCGGCGTGCTCGTGTTGTAGAGATAACCGTCGCCGACCGAGTCGGTCGAGCAGCAACCCACAAAGGCGACGCCCTTGGCCTTCGCCTCAGCGAGCTGCTTCGAGATCGCCGCGCGCGTGGTGGCGTTGAGGATCACGGCATCAGCGCCGTTGCGCAGGGCCGTCGAGAACGCGCTCTGGATCTTCTCCGGCGAGCCGTCGGTGGCGATCGTCTGCGACGACCATCCGAGATGGCTCGCGGCCTCCTTCACGATGTTGCCCTGCAGCTGGCAGGAGGCGGCGCCGCAGCTGATGAACACCAGTTTCTTGCCTGTCGGGATCGGCTTCGCGATCGGCGTGCCGACCGTGATGTCCGTCGGGCGCGTGGCGCCCTGGTTCAGCACCTGCTCGGCCTGGCTCAGTGCCGCAGTGACGTTCTTCGAGCCGGTCGTGGACGAGCCAGAGGTCGAGTTGCTGCTGGACGAGCCGCAGGCGGCAAGTGCGCCGGCCGCGGCGATCGCCGTCACCGCCGCAACCACCGCGTTGCGACGAGAACGGCGCACAACGGATGTGCGGGTGGACATGGTTACTGTCTCCTCCTTGTGGTTTGAGGTGAGGGCACTACTCGGAGTCAGGCGCTGGCACGGCGCAGCCGCGCCAGCGAGAACCGGCCGCGGCCGGTCGTTTGGCGTCGCTGGATGCCGGTGACGGCGAGCGACGCGATCAGGACGACGCCGACGAACATGTTCGCCGCCCACTGCGGGGCGTTCGCCAGCGCGAGGCCGGTCGTCCCGGTGCCGAGCAGCAGCACCGCGATGATCGTGCCCCAGGCGTTGAAGCGCCCGTGCTTGAGCTGTGTCGCACCCAGGAACGCGGCTGCGAAGGCGGGCAGCAGGTAGGGGTCGCCTGCCGTCGGCGAACCGGACTGCAGCGTGGACGCGAGCACGATCCCTGCGACCCCGGCCAGCACGCCCGACACGACCAGCGACATGAAGCGCAGGCGGTCGACGCTCACGCCCGCGAGCCGTGCCGCATCCGGGTTGAAGCCGGTGGCGTACAGCCGCCGGCCGGTCGCGGTGTGCTCGAGCAGGTACCAGATCCCCAGGGCGACGACGAGCGCGTAGTAGACCGGGAGCGTGATCCCGAACAGCTCGGTCTGGCCGATCTTCGAGAAGGGCCCCGCGAGCCTCAGGCTCTGGATCGGGGTGTCGCCGGTGGCCATCGTGATCAGCGCCTGGATCAGCGAGCCCGTTGCCAGCGTCGCGATGAAGGAGTCGATCTTCATCACGACGACCACAGTCGCATTGACGAGGCCGATCAGCAGCGCGACGACGATCCCCGCGCCGATGGCGATCGCGAGCGGGCTGCCGACTGCGACGAAGTGCGCGGTCGTGACACCCGCCATCGTCATCGTGAAGGCGAACGACAGGTCGAACGTCCGTGTCGTCAGCGGGATCGTGATCGAGAGCGCCGCGAGCGCCGTCATCGCGTTGGCGTTGAGGACCTGCTTGACCGTCGCGTACTGCGGGAACCGGTCGGGCACCCAGATCGCGAAGACCAGCGCGATCAGCGCCCAGACGTAGATGGCGCCGATCTTGTCGAACGCCATGCCGCGCGCGACCCGCGTCGCCACGCTCGGACGATCCGGGGCGGGACGCTGCTGCTGTGCCTCGCCGGCCAGTTTGGTCGCGGTCGCCGGGGCCATCTCAGGAGCGTTTCTCGTGCCCAGGGTCTGCATCGTCTTCTCCCTCCATCGCGCGCACGAGCGCGTGTTCTGTGAGTCCGTCGGCGCCGAACTCGGCGCGGACACGGCCGTCGCGCAGCACGACCACTCGCGTGCACATGGCCAGCAGGTCGCCCAGGTCCGTCGATGAGACGACGACGGTCAGCCCGTTGCGGGCCAGGCCCGCGACTAGGTCGTAGATCGCCACGCGGGTGCCGATGTCGACGCCCGCAGTCGGCTCCGCGAGCACGAGCATGTCGGGCTCGCGGGCGAGGCAGCGCGCGACGACGATCTTCTGCTGATTACCGCCGCTGAGCGTCGAGATCAGCGCGTCCGGCCCGGCGCTCACGACCCCGAGCCGCTCGGCCCAGCGCTCGGCGACCGCCTGCTCCTCGCGGAGTCCGAGCCTGCCGCGGCGGCCGAGCCGGCCCAGGATCGACAGCGTGAGGTTCTCGCGCACCGCGAACTCGGCGACGATGCCCTCGCGCGCGCGGTCGGCGGGGACGATCGGGATGTCCAGCCGCGCCGAGTCGGCGACGTCGAGCCACGCGTCCGCGCGCTGCGGCATCCGCAGGCGGCCCCCGACCGGATAAGGGGCGCAGCCGGCGATGACGTACGGCAGCTCGTTCATGCCGGTACCCGCGAGGCCTGCGATCCCGAGGATCTCGCCCTTGTGCACGTCGAGGTCGACGCCGCGCAGCCGGTGTCCTTGGACGTCGCGCAGCTGCAGCACGACCGGCGCGTCCGAGCGGGCGGCGCTGGGGGCGCGGTAGTCGGGGTCGACGTCCTCGCCGACCATGAGGCTTGCAAGCGTGCGGCCGTCCACCTGCTGGATCGATTTGGTCGTCACGACGCGCCCGGCCCGCAGGACCGTGACGCGGTCAGCGATCTCGAACAGCTCGCCGAGCCGGTGCGACACGTACAGGACGCTCGTGCCCGCGCGCCTGACCTCGCGCACGAGGTCGAACAGCCGCTCGACCTCTTCGTGCGGGAGCAGCGCCGTCGGCTCGTCAAGGACGAGGACGCCCTCGCCGCCGTCCCACCCCTGCAGGGCGCCGACGATCGCCACGATCGTGCGCTGCACCGGCGTGGCCTGCGCGAGCGGGCGGTGGATGTCGAGCTCCACCCCGAAGCGGTCGAGCAGGCGGTGGGTCTCCGCCTCCTGCCGGCGCCAGCGGACGCGCCCGGCCGCACCGCGGATGAAGCCGCCGCGCAGCGCCAGGTTGTCCATCGCGTTGAGCTCGTGCACGAGTCCGAGGTCCTGGTGGACGAAGCGCAGCGTGCGCGGGACGTCGTGGCCGATGGAGAACGACTCGCCCCCGAGCTCGGCGTGCGCGCCGGGGTCGGCGTGGTGGTAGCCGGCGAGCGTCTTGATGAGGGTCGACTTGCCGGAGCCATTCTGGCCGACCAGCGCGTGGACCTCGCCCGGCGCGATGTCCAGCGACGCATCGATGAGCGCCCGCGTGCCGGGGAACGTCTTCGACAGCCCGATGATCCGAAGGGCGGGCTCGCCGATCGTCCCGGGGGGCGGCTCGAGCGTGGATGCGGTCTGAGGCGCCATCGCTGCAGCGCTACGCGCGCGTCCAGATCGCGGCCGAGCCGCCGATCTCCTCGAGGTACCGGGTCGGGTCCTGGCGGCGCTCGGCCCAGAGGACCTCCATGTAGAGCTTGCTGATTCGCCACACGCCGTCGCGGCGTCGCAGCTCGTTGTGGTAGCGGGCCACGATCTCGTGGACCGTGTCCGGGGCGTGCTCGAAGAGCTGGTGGCTCGTGTGGTAGACGAGGACCTTCGCGTGGTCGCCGTCGATGTCCGCGCGGTAGACGTTGAGGAAGTGGTGCTGCCAGATGCAGTCCTCGGTGAACCCGTTGATGAACTCGAGGATCGCCTGTGGCCCGTGCAGGACGTCGGTGTTCTTGCCGTACTGGGCCGTCGCCTCCTCGTCGAAGACGGCGAGGACTGCCTCGTCGTCGAACGAGTCGATGGCCGCGCCGTAGCGGAAGATCGCGTCGGCGGCCTCGAGCCGGTCGGTCCAGACAGCTGCAGCCGGTGCGTTGGTCGTACTCATGGCGGGGGTCCTCTCCTCAGGGGATGCTGCTTCGTCAGCGTAGCTCATGAACTGAAGTAATGTCAACATGAAATTTGAGCCGAGTTCAGGATTCAAATCGTCCGGAATTCAGCCATGAAAGCGAAGAGGCCGGGCACAGCGTTCGAAGTGACTTCGTGCGCTGAGCCCGGCCCCACTCAGGTCCGGGAAGATGGCGGCGCGTTCAGTGCGCGCCGTTGAGCGAGGGCGGTGGGCCGACGTTCATCCAGACGCTCTTGATGTGCGTCAGCTCATCGATCGTGGGCCTGCCCTGCATGCGCCCGTGGCCCGAGGCCTTGACGCCGCCATACGCGACCGTCGGGTATCCCATCTGGTACGTGTTGACCCAGACCTGGCCCGTGCGCAGGGCGCGCGAAGCGCGGTACGCGAGCCCGAGGTCGTTCGTCCACACGCCGGCGCCGAGGCCGTACTCGGTGTCGTTGGCGATCGCGTATGCCTCGGCCTCCGAGCCGAACCGCAGAACGGACATGACCGGCCCGAAGATCTCCTCCTGCGCGATGCGCATGTCGTTGCGCACGCCTGTGAAGACCGTCGGCTCGTGGAAGTAGCCGATGTCGCCGCGCCGCTGGCCGCCGAGCGCGAGCTCGGCGCCCTCCTGCTGGCCGATCGCGACATAGCTCTGCACGCGTTCGAGCTGCGCGGCCGACACGAGCGGGCCGAGCTGCGTCGCGGGGTCGAACCCGCTGCCTATCACCATGTCGCGGGACCCGACGAGGATCCGCTCGACGACCTCGTCATGGATGCTGTCGTGGAGCAGGACGCGCGTGCCGGCGGTGCAGACCTGGCCCGACGCCATCCAGACGCCCATCATCGCGGCGGCGGAGGCCGCCTCGAGGTCGGCGTCCGGGAAGATGATGAA
>VAYD01000446.1:364-4224 GCA_005883905.1 Actinomycetota bacterium | reverse complement strand
CGAGCAGATCGCCGCGCTCGAGGCGCCCGTCGTCGCCGCGGTGCGCGGCGCCATCGCCGGCGGCGGTCTCGGGCTCGCATGGTGCAGCGACATCGTCATCGCCTCGGAAGACGCCGTCTTCGCCACCGGCTTCGCGAAGCTCGGGCTCAGCGGCGACGGCGGGAGCTCGTGGTGGCTGCCGCGGCTGGTCGGTCTGCGCCGAGCGCAGGAGCTGCTCCTGCGCAACCGCGTCCTGCGCGCCGCCGAGGCGCTCGACTGGGGCCTCGTGACCGAGGTCGTGCCCACCGAAGCTGTGGAGGCGCGAGCGGAGGCCGTCGCGTCGGAGCTCGCGGCGGGACCGACACACGCCCTGGGCCACATCCGGCGTCTCCTTCGCCTCTCAGCGACCAACACGCTCACCGAGCAGCTCGCGGCGGAGGCCGCAGCGGCCCGCACCTGCGGGGCGACAGCAGACGCGCGCGAGGGCATCGCGGTGTTCACCGAGCGGCGCGCGCCGCGGTTTGGTGGTGTCGCATGAGCACGCTCGCCGAGACGCTGGCGCGCATCGACGCGAGCCCGCGCGGCGCGCGCGTCGGGGCGTTCGTCGACCTCGACGGCACGTTGGTCTCCGGCTACACGGCCTTCGCCTTCTACCGCGATCGCCTGCGCCGCAACGACATCGGCCCCGACGAGCTGCTGCGTTCGGTCGCCGTCATCGCCGACAGCGTGGTCGGCGGAGACGCCAGCCGCCTCGGCCCCATCGCGGTCGCCGGTCTTCGCGGCCAGCGTGTCGAGGACCTCGAGCGCCTCGGCGAGCGGCTGTACGCGCGCGAGGTGGCCGCCATGGTGCGTCCCGAGATGCGCGAGGTCGTTCGGGCGCATCAGGCGCGCGGGCACACCGTCGTCCTCGCGACCTCGGCCACCCGCTTCCAGGCGGCCGCGCTCGCCCGCGACCTCGACGTCGACGAGCTGGTCTGCACCGAGCTCGAGGTCCGCGACGGCCACCTCACCGGCGCGCTTCCCGACGGGATGCTCTGGGGACCGGCCAAGGCGGCCGCCGTCCGCTCGGCGATCGAGCGGCACGCCCTCGACCCACGCGAGTCGTTCGCCTACGCGAACGGCGACGAGGACGTGGCGCTGCTCGCCGCCGTCCGCCGCCCGCACGCGGTCAATCCCGAGTCGCTCCTCGAACGCGTCGCGCGACTCGAGGACTGGCCGGTGCTGCGCTTCGCAGACCCGGGCGGCTCGGGTCTCCGCAGCGCGCTGTCGACGATCGCGGCGATCGGCGGCATGAACGCGGCGCTTGCGCTCGGCGGCGGGCTCGCGGCCCTCCGCCGCAACCGGCGCGCCGCGCTCAACCTGTCCGCGGGGCCGGCGTTCGACGTGGCGCTGTCCCTCGCCGGCGTCCGCCTCAACGTGACCGGTCGGGAGAAGCTTTGGCAGGAGCGGCCCGCCGTCTTCGTGTTCAACCACCAGAGCAACCTCGACCCGCTCGTCGTCGGTGCCCTGCTGCGCCGCGACTTCACCGCCACCGGGAAGAAGGAGGCGAAGTGGGACCCCTCCGCGATGCTGGTCGGCCGCCTGGTCGACGCCGCGTACCTCGACCGCGAACGCCCGGCCGCCGCCAAGCAAGAGCTCAACCGCCTCGTCGCCAGGCTGTCGGACGGTGAATCGGTCATGATCGCCCCCGAGGGGACGCGCAGCGCCACGGCCTCGCTCCAGCCGTTCAAGCACGGCGCCTTCCACCTGGCGATGCAGGCGCGGGTGCCCGTCGTCCCGGTCGTCCTGCGGGACACCGGAAGGCTGATGCCACCGGGCACGACGACGATCCGCCCCGGCACCGCCGACGTCTGCGTGCTGGGCCCGATCGCGACGGATCGCTGGAAGGCGAAGGACATCGCCCGACACGTCGAGCGCGTTCGCTCGCGCATGCAGGAGACCCTCGAGCGCTGGCCCGGTCATGGCGAACTCTGACAGGGAGCGCAACCGCCAGAACTGGCGCGCCGTCGCCGAGTGGTCCTCGTCGGGCGGAGAGCCACCCCGAGCTCTCCTCGGTCGTCGTCGCCCTCGAGGTCCTGGACCGCGCGCCCTCCTGGCCGAGGCTGCGCAAGGCACACGAGTGGGGCAGCGAGCTGGTGCCGCGGTTCCGCCAGCGCGTCGTCGAACCCGCCGTGTCCGTCGGACCTCCTGCCTGGGAGCCCGATCCGGCCTTCGACCTCGACTACCACCTGCGGCGGGTCGTCCTCCCCGCGCCGGGCACGCAGCGCGAGCTGCTCGAGCTCGCCCAGGCCTTCGCCCAGTCCCCCCTCGACCGCGGGCGCCCACTGTGGGAGGCGCTCCTGGTCGAGGGGCTGGCCGAGGGCCGGGCCGCCTACGTGCTCAAGACGCACCACTCGATCGCCGACGGCATCGCGGGCATTCAGCTCTTCGCCGGCATCCACAGCCGGACGAGGAAGCCCTCTGCGCGAAAGCCGCGGCCGGAGCCCGCGGCCGACGGACAGCGGGGATCGGGCGTCGGCCTGGCACTCGACGACCTCGCCGACACGATCCGTGCGCTGCCGGGCGCCGCCCGCCGGCTTGCGCCGGCACTCGGCCGGATGGCCGTGCATCCGCGGGCGAGCACTTCGGCCGGACAGCGACTCCTGGCATCCGCACGACGCGTCGCGACGGTTCCGGCGAGCCCGTCGGACCTGCTGGGTCCGCGGGCGGGCCGCGTCTGGCGCTTCCGGACGCTCGACGTGCCACTCGTCGCCCTCAAGGCCGCAGGCGCCGCGGGCGGAGGGTCGGTCAACGACGCCTACCTCGCCGGCCTCCTCGGCGGGCTCGCTCGCTATCACGACGCCATGGGCGCACCGATCACCGATCTGCCGGTCGCGGTGCCGGTGAGTCTCCGGCGCCCCGACGACCCCCACGGGGGCAACCGGTTCACCGCGGTCCAGATCGCGGGGCCGGCGTCGATCGCCCGCCCGCTCGAGCGCATCGCGGCGATCCGCGCGCAGATCCTCTCGGCGCGCGTCGAGCCCGCCTTGGACCTCATCGGCCTGGCGGCGCCGGTCCTCAGCCGGCTGCCCGCCGACCTCGCGCACGCCGCCCGCGGCCGGATGGGCCTCCAGGCGGACCTATCGGCGAGCAACTTCCCCGGCCTGCACGAGGATGTCTACATCGCCGGGGCGCGCGTCGAGCGGTTCTACGCCTTCGGACCGCTACCCGGGACAGCCGTCATGGCGACGCTCGTCTCGCACCAGGGCACGTGCTGCATCACGCTGAACTGCGACGGCGAGGCGATCGCCGACCCCGATCTCCTCACGCGGTGCATGGAGGCGGCGTTCGACGAGGTCGTCGCCGCGGCATGAGCGTCGTCGTCTACGAGCAGGCCGGCGGCGTCGCATCGATCACGCTCAACCGGCCCGAGGCGCTGAACGCGTGGACGCCTGAGCTCGGCGGGGCGCTGCTCGGGCACCTGGAGCGCGCCGCCGCCGATCCCGAGGTGCGCGCGGTGCTTGTGCGTGGGGCCGGTCGCGCGTTCTCGGCGGGGGCCGACGTCAAGAACGCGCGCGAGCTGACGCCCGACGGCGACCCCGACCTGAGCACACGGCTACGTGAGATCTACAACCCGATCATCCTCGCCATCCGCGGCGCACCCAAGCCCGTCGTCGCCGCGGTCAACGGCGCCGCCGCCGGGCTCGGCGTCTCGCTGGCGCTCGCCTGCGACTTCGTCCTGGCCGCGGAGAGCGCCTACTTCCTCCTCGCGTTCGTCCACCTCGGCGTCATCCCCGACGGAGGCGCGACCTACTTCCTGGCCGAGCGCATCGGCTCCCTGCGCACGGCGCAGCTCGTCATGCTCGGCGAGCGCCTCCCGGCGCGGACGGCGCTTGAGTGGG
>VAYD01000446.1:0-284 GCA_005883905.1 Actinomycetota bacterium | reverse complement strand
TGCGCGCTTGGCCGATCACCGCGAGCTCGAGGCGACGCTGCAGCAGCGCCATGCGACGACGGCCGACTACGCCGAGGGCGTACGGGCGTTCAAGGAGAAGCGGCGCCCCGCGTTCCGCGGCGCCTAAGCCTAAGCAGCCTCAACCTCCGCTCAACAGGTTGCGCTCGTCGTCGGCCAGCGGGCGGCCGGCGCGCCGCTCGCGGTCCCAGGCGACCATGATCGAGCGGCCTGCGGCGACGACCGGCCCGTCCGCGAGCGCGAACTCGTGCTCGATGGTGACGCTG
>VAYD01000445.1:2511-3774 GCA_005883905.1 Actinomycetota bacterium | reverse complement strand
GCGGGATCCCCACGCGCGGGAACGCGCGGAAGATCGGCGTCCGGGTCGAGGACAGCCCGGTGCTGTCGGCCCGCCAGAACGGCGAGTTGGCGCTCAGCGCCAGCAGGATCGGGACGTGTACCCGCATGCCGTTGGCGACATGGATCGCCTTGTCGGGATCGTCGAGCCCGACGTGGACGTGCTGGCCGAAGATGATCTCCTGGCGCGCGACGAACCGCAGTGCGCTGATCAGGTCGCGGTAGCGGGGCCGCGCGACGATCCGCTGGTCCTCCCACATCGCGAACGGGTGCGTGCCCGCGGAGCCGATCACGAGATCCTTGCGCGCCGCCGCCTCGTTGACCTGGCGGCGCAGGGCGCGCAGCTGCTCGCCGGCCTCCCCCGTGTTCGCGCACGGATCGGTCGAGATCTCGAGCACCGATTCCATCAGCTCCGGCTTGATCTCGCCCTCGGGCGCCTCCTCGAGCAGGGACTCGATCGCGTTCACCAGGTCGAACGACCGGGCGTCGCAGATCATCAGCTCCTCTTCGATACCGATCGTGTAGCTCGGCCCGGTGAAGTGGTGCTCCATTGGGCGGCGAGCTTACCCATCGATCCATACACTCAGGAGAGAGCGAACCGAAGGATGGAACCGTGGCTACTGCCGAACTGACCAGCTCGCGCCTCGAGGAGCTCCTCGGCGACGAGGCCGACAGCCTGCTGAACCACAAGTGCGAGACGCTCGACGCGTCCGACCTGCATCTGCCTGGGCCCGACTTCATCGAGCGCGTCTTCGTCCAGACCGACCGCAACCCGCAGGTGCTGCGCAACCTGCAGCAGCTGTACAGCCACGGCCGCCTGGGCGGCACCGGCCACGTGAGCATCCTTCCGGTCGACCAGGGCATCGAGCACTCGGGCGGCGCGAGCTTCGCCCCGAACCCCCTCTACTTCGATCCGGCCAACCTCGCCGAGCTGGCGATCGAGGGCGGCTGCAACGCGTTCGCCTCGACGCTCGGCGTCCTCGGCGCGCTCTCGCGCTCGCATGCGCACCGGATCCCGTTCATCGTGAAGGTCAACCACAGCGAGCTGCTGACGTACCCCAACGCGTACGACCAGATCATGTTCGCGAGCGTCAAGCGCGCGTGGGAGCTCGGCGCGGCGGGCGTCGGCGCGACGATCTACTTCGGCTCCGAGGAGGGCGACCGCCAGATCGTCGAGGTGTCGCGTGCATTCGAGGAGGCCCACCGGCTCGGGATGTTCACCGTGCTGTGGTGCTACCTGCGCAAC
>VAYD01000445.1:0-2481 GCA_005883905.1 Actinomycetota bacterium | reverse complement strand
CAGGCCAACCACATCGGCGTCACGATCGAGGCGGACATCATCAAGCAGAAGCTGCCCGAGAACAACGGCGGCTACATCGCGCTCAACAGCAACGGCGTGTCGTACGGCAAGACGAACGACCTCGTCTACTCGAAGCTGACGACCGACAACCCGATCGACCTCACGCGCTACCAGCTCATCAACTGCTACCTGGGGCGCGCGGGCCTGATCAACAGCGGCGGCGCTTCGTCGGGCCAGACCGATCTCGCCGAGGCGGTCCGCACGGCGGTGATCAACAAGCGCGCGGGCGGGACCGGCCTGATCTCCGGCCGCAAGGCGTTCCAGCGCCCGATGGCCGAGGGCGTCGAGCTGCTGCACGCCATCCAGGACGTGTATCTCAACGACGAGATCACGGTCGCCTAGCAACGACTCTGCAACGTCAGGTGCGTCACGCCGCGGGCGACCCTAGGGTCGTCCGCCATGCGCACAGCCATCCCCTTCGTCGCCCTCGCCGCCGCTCTGGCAGCGCTGCTGCTTGGGCGCGGTGACAACTCGCGCGCCGGCGGCACGCTGCACGGGCAGGTCGTGCGCGTCGTCGACGGCGACACGATCAGGGTCCGCCTCGACGGCGGGCGCGAGGAGCGCGTGCGTTACATCGGCATCGACACGCCCGAGTCGGTCAAGCCCGGCACGCCCGTGCAGTGCTTCGCCAAGAAGGCGAGCCACTTCAACGACTCGCTGGTGAGCGGGCGCGAGGTGACGTTGAGAACCGACGCCGAGCAGCGCGACCGCTACGGGCGCCTGCTCGCCTACGTCTACACCGGCGGTCGATTCGTGAACCGCGAACTGGTCGCGCGCGGCTACGCCCGCACGCTCACGATCCCGCCGAACGTCGCCCACGCAGACGAGTTCGCGGCGCTGGCGCGGCGCGCGCGCGAGGCGGGCGTCGGCCTTTGGCGGGCGTGTAGGTAGTACGGTTCTGACCGAGTTATGGCCACCAAGATGCGCCAGAGCCTCAACCAGTTCGAGCGGGCCTTCCTCGAGGAGACCCAGGCTGACCGCATCCGCCGCGAGGCGCTGCGGCGCCAGGCCGTGCACCGCTCCCGTCAGCGCCAGGTTGAGCGCGTCCACAAGCACGGCCGGGCCCGGTTCTGGGTGCTCGTGCTCGTGCTGCTCGCGACGGCGGCGCTCGTCACCGTCGCGATGTTCGAGACGCTGTACTACGTGATGGGCTGAGCCCGCGCGTCGCCGGGTCTCAGACTGAGTTCTTCAGGTTCGCAAGCGCAGCGTCGACCTCGGCTCTGACCCCGCCCTTCGCGGCTGCCTCGGCAGCGCGCTCCTGCTGGATCTCGAGGTAGACCTCTTTGCGGAACACGGGGATATCTCGGGGAGCCTGGATCCCGATCCGAACCTTCTCGCCCATGATTGACAGGACGGACACCTCGATGTCGTCGCCGATCATGATGCTCTGGTTGGACTTTCGTGTCAGGACGAGCACTGGCTGGCTCCCTCCGCGCCGTAGGGCACTTTCGCAGGCACGCTGCCCACATGCAAGCACGCTGAAACCTTCGGCGGCGACCTTGCGTCGCAACTGCGCGGGAAGGCGTGACAAACGCGTGCTTCGCTAGTGTGCCGCGCTCAATGGCTCGCCGTTCGCTGCGCCCCCATCTGAACCAGATCCGCACCTGGGTCCGCCAGGGCAGGACCGACGCGTGGATCGCCCACCAGCTCGAGGTGACGACCACCCAGATCGCCGCGTTCAAGCGCGAGAACGACCTGGCGCCGGAGGGCGACGCGCCCGAGGGCGCGGCCGCCGTCGACTTCGACGACGAGATCGACCTGCGCGCCGAGGACGACGCCCTGATCGCCGCCGAGCTCGAGGCCGAGGCCGCGCGGGCCGAGGAGGAGCTCGAGGAGGACGAGGACGAGGCGGAAGCCGAGGCCGAGACCGACGAGGAGGACAAGCCCAAGCGCCGCCGCGGGCGCCGCGGGGGTCGCGCTCGCCGGACCACTCCGAAGCTGCCGCCGTCGACGTTCGAGGGCACGTTCGACCACGGCGAGGAGGGGTATGGGCTGTGGCTCGATCCCGAGGTCGCCGACAGCCCGGTCTACGCAGAGCACTGGGCCGGCCACCGGCCCGTCGAGGTGACGATCGAGGAGGACCAGATCGTCATCCGCCGCGCCGGCGAGGACGCCGGCGATGACGACGACGACGACTGACCGTCGCGACTTCCAGCGCGCGCTGGACATGGAGCGCGGGCAGCTCGCGGCCGCGGCGCAGCGCGCCGAGCGCCACCCGCTCGGGCTGCTGCTGTTCGACGACGAGCGCCCGCGCGTCTGGGTCCACAACCAGCTGCACGTCACGGGGCCGGCCGGCGACATCGACGACCTAGTCCGCGTGCTCGACGAGCACTACGGGCATCTGCCGCACCGCCGCGTCCTCGTGGAGGACGAGGTCGAGGGCGAGCGGCTCGCCGACGGCTTTCGCGACCGGGGCTGGCA
>VAYD01000444.1:2449-3879 GCA_005883905.1 Actinomycetota bacterium | reverse complement strand
GGGCATGCGAGCGTTTCTACCATCAGCCGTGTTACGCGGGTTGTCAGGTCCGGTCCAGGTCCAGCCGATAGAGGAGGCAGACACCGTATGAACGCTCGACTCACCGCACTCACCAGCGCGCTCACGCTCGCAGCCGCGATCCCGGCGGCCGCCTCGGCCGCGCAGATCCAGACGGACCGGTCCTGCTACCAGAACAACACCGGCACGGTGGCGGTGACGGGCAACGGCTTCGACCCCAACCAGCCCTACCAGGTCACGCTCGACGGCAAGCCGCTGCCCAACGGCACCGGGACGACGGACGCCGCAGGCGGGGTCGCAGGCTCGTTCCCCACGCCCGAGCTGGACGGCGCCAACAGCGTCCACGCCTACGCGCTCGGAATCGTCGAGGGCGCGAACGCGCCGACCACGAACTTCTCCGTCACGCCCTTCTTCGCCGACTTCACGCCGGGCTCGGGCAACCCGAAGACGCTGCACGTGCGCTTCAAGGTCTTCGGGTTCGGCCTCGTGGACGCCAACCCGCTCGTCTACCTGCACTACGTGCGGCCCAACGGGAAGGTCAAGCGCACGATCAAGCTCGGGCGCGCCCAGGGCGTCTGCGGACAGATCAAGCGCACCGCGCGCAAGAAGCTCTTCCCGTTCAACGCCGAGCGCGGCCACTGGAAGCTCCAGTTCGACACCAACAAGGGCTACCGCAAGGGCCAGGCCGGGTCGAACTTCCTCTTCTACACCGTCGGCGTGACCATCAAGCGGCTGTTCGGCTAGCAGGACGTACCGGCGCTCGGCGCGATCGTTTGCTTGGCCCTCGGCGTTGGCTGTGTCAGCGAGGGAGAGGTCAGGCCGCCGCTCAGTTGTGGGCCGGATGTTGCTCGCATAGCGAGAACTTTCCGGTCCAGAACGCCGCATAGGTGACGAAATCTCCGACAGGCGCAGAGAACGTCACGCATGTGCGCGCCACGGCTGCCGACGCCTCTTCCCTCGTTGCCCGAACCAGGCCGCGCAGCGCCGCCAAACGGGCGAGCTGAACGCAATTCGGCCAACTACAGCTGGACCGCGCGGACCTGTTGCAGTGGCGCGTCGGCCGCGCCCGACGCGACGCGCAGGGCCGCGACCGGCGCCTCGGCGTAGCGCAGCGCGCGCACGACGTCCTCGCTGAAGGCAAGCACGAAGGCGCGCGCCGCCTCGCCGGCGCCGTCGAGCAGCGCATGGATGCGCGGCCACGGGAGCTCGAGCAGGACGGTGCGCTCGCGCGCGCGGGCCTCCGCGACCGCGGGCTGGGTGCCGAGCACGCCGAGCTGGCCGACCGCGCGCCCCGGCCCGGCGAGCCGCAGGCGCTGGACGGTCTCCGGCCCGCGCAACGAGACCTCGACCGCGCCGTGGACGACGACGTACAGGGCGGGCGGCGGCACGCCGGGCGACAGCACGACGGCGCC
>VAYD01000444.1:0-2361 GCA_005883905.1 Actinomycetota bacterium | reverse complement strand
GGGAGAACATCAGCGTCGTCGACAGGTGCTCGAGCTCGCGCGGCTCGGAGCGCGCCTCCGGCAGCGCGCCCGGGAACGCGCCCGGCGCCGGCGTGACGCCGAGGTGCGCGGCGATCGTCTCGTAGCGGTCGCGCATGCGCTCGGCCGCGAGCATCCCGAGGCGCCGGATCAGCGCGACCGCCATCGGTCGCAGATCGGCCCGCAGGACGTCGAACGCGCGCCGGTCCAGGCGCCAGCCCTCGGCCTGGCGCGCGACCAGCACGGTCGCGGTGCGCGCGCCGCTGCCGAGCATCGACAGCTCGCCGACGACCGCACCCGGGCCGAGCGTCGCAAGCGGCACCGCCATCCCGTGCGGCCCTGGTCGCACGACCCGCAGCGCGCCCGAGGTCAGCAGGTAGAGGCCGTCGCTGCGGTCGCCCTCGTTGAACAGCGGCGTGCCGACGGGCTCGTCGAACGGCCGCATCAGGCGCGCGAGGTGCTCGAGCTCCTCGCCGGGCAGGTCCGCGAACAGGTCGACGGCCGAGAGGTCGGGCAGCTCGGTCACAGCACCAGCTCGCGGTGCTCGGCGGCGATCCCGTCCGCGCCGGGGCTGAACGTCAGCAGCGCATACTCGGGGACCTCGAGCCAGTCCGTGGAGTCGCGCGTCAGCGGCTCGCTGGCGATCGTGACCGAGCGTCCGTCCGCAGACTGCGTCGTCCACAGCGTCGTGAAGTCGAACTCGCGCTCGCCGGCGAAGAACGAGTCGTCGTCGGGGTACCAGCCGTAGTCGAACGCGAACCGCGTGGCGACCATCGACTCGCCGTCGGTGACGATGAGGTTGACCGGCGACTGCACGGCGATGCCGCGCTTGTCGCGCACCTCGCGCAGCACATCGAGCGCCTGCGTCACCGCGTCGGCGAGCTCGTCGGCGTCGGCCGGGCCGAACGGATCCTCGAGCTGCGACAGCACCAGCGCGTAGACCCATTCGGTGTCGGTCGTGCCCTCGATCCGCTCGGCCAGGCCGGGGCGCAGATGCTCGAGCAGGTCGTAGCGCATCGCGCTGAAGCCATAGAGGTCGCCGTTCTGCGCGAGCGCCACCCGGGCGCCCGGGAAGCGGAACGGGTGCAGGTTCTGCGGCCCGACGCGCTCCGACGGGTCGTAGACGACGCCGCGCACGTGCGCCACCGCCGCGTGCGCATGGACCTTCGCCGCCAGCGCCTTGAGGTTGCGGTCGAAGACCGGGACGTTGGGCGTGCGGTACGCGTAGGGCTCGTCGGGGGCGCGCGACTCCGAGTCCCACGCCAGCAAACCGAAGCCGCCGATGTTCAGCAGCGACATCAGCGACGGGCTCACGCTCTGCGTGATCAGCGAGTTCTCGGCGCCGAACAGCGGGCCGTCGATGAGCAGGGGATCGCCGAGATGGGCCCAGACGCGGCACATGGCGCGATCCTGTCCGACCGCAGGGCGTGGTCCTATCGCCCTGCGGTCCAACCTTTTTCCGGTGGCCTACGCCACGGCCGCGGCGACGGCGGCCTTCTCGAGCACGAGCTCGCCGTCGCGGGCATCCGCGCGGACTGTGTCGCCCTCGCGGAACTCGCCCTGCAGGATCGCCAGCGCGAGCGGATCGACCAGGCGCTTCTGGATGACCCGCTTGAGCGGGCGAGCGCCGTAGGTCGGGTCGTAGCCGAGGTTGCCCAGCAGCGTGCGGGCGTCGTCCGTGAGCTCGACCTCGATGCCGCGCTCACGCACGCGGGCGACCAGGCGCTCGACCTGCAGGTCGACGATCTCGCCGATCTGCTCGCGCGTCAGCGACTCGAACTCGACGATGTCGTCCAGCCGGTTGATGAACTCGGGCTTGAACGTGCCCTCCACGTCCTTGGTGTTGGAGGTCATGATCAGGACGACGTTCTTGAAGTTGACCGTGCGGCCCTGACCGTCGGTCAGGCGCCCGTCGTCCATCACCTGCAGCAGCACGTTGAAGACGTCGGGGTGGGCCTTCTCGATCTCGTCGAGCAGCACGACGCCGTAGGGCCGGCGCCGGACCGCCTCGGTGAGCTGGCCACCCTCCTCGTAGCCGACGTAGCCCGGGGGCGCGCCGACCAAGCGCGAGACGGAGTGCTTCTCCATGTACTCCGACATGTCGATGCGGACCATCGCGTCCTGGGAGTCGAACATGAACTCCGCCAGCGCGCGCGCCAGCTCGGTCTTGCCGACGCCGGTCGGGCCGAGGAACAGGAACGTCCCGATCGGGCGGTTGGGGTCCTGCAGGCCGGCGCGGCTGCGGCGCAGCGCGTTGGAGACCGACTCGACGGCCTCGTCCTGGCCCACGACGCGCCCGTGCAGGCGCTCCTCCATGTGGATCAGCTTCTCGATCTCGCCCTC